>CAZRQI010000194.1:0-1848 GCA_964602025.1 uncultured Veillonellaceae bacterium | reverse complement strand
GATGGTTTTCCGGGCGAAGCGCCCAAAGACGCTCGTCTGCGGTATCAGATGGGGGCGAGCGACGCCTGCAAGACGATCTTTTCCTACAAGTGGGTGTCGGACCATTCTGGCCAAGGGTCGGCAAGCACACCGTCCAAACCGGGCATCTCGACCGAGCCCAATACCGACCGTTACGGCTCGGACTACAAATGCCTGCGCGGTGTCGAAACGCCGGCGGCCTGCCGTGGTCTCTGCGCCGGCGAAGCCGAGTGCCGGGCATATACCTGGGTGAAGCCGGGGGCCATTGAACCACAGGCTATCTGTTGCCTGAAAAATGCGGTTCCGGGGCCAACCCGAAACGACAACTGCGTTTCCGGCGTCAAATGAGACCAAAACAATAACGGGATAAGGGGATTTATAATGAAAAAAATCATTGCACTGTTGGCGGCCATTCTCATGCTGGCTGTCCTGACCGCCGGTTGCGGCGACAAGAAGGCGGCGGCGCCGGCGACACCGGCCGCTGACAAAAAAGTAGTTCTGAAAGTCGGCGCCACGCCGGTGCCGCACGCGGAGATCCTGAAAGTGATCCAGCCGATCCTGGCGAAAGACGGCGTCGAACTGAAAATCGTCGAGTTCACCGACTATGTTCGGCCCAACGTGGCGCTGGCCGAAAAAGAGCTGGATGCGAACTTCTTCCAGCACCTGCCGTATCTGCAGCAGTTCACGGCCGACCGCAAACTGGACCTGGTCTCGCTGATCGCGGTCCATATCGAGCCGATGGGCGTGTACTCGAAGAAAATCAAAAGCGTGAACGAAGTGCCGAACGGCGGAATTGTCGCCATTCCCAACGATCCGACCAATGGCGGCCGGGCGTTGTCTATCCTGGCGCAGGCCGGTCTGATCAAGATGAAGGATGGCGTCGGCGTCAAAGGCACCGTCAAGGACGTGACCGACAATCCGAAGAAGCTGGTGTTCAAGGAACTGGAAGCGCCGCAGCTGCCCCGCTCGCTGGATGATGTGACGCTGGCCGTCATCAACTCCAACTATGCGCTGGAAGCGAAGCTGAATCCGACCAAGGACGCGCTGTTCATCGAGAAAAAGGATTCACCCTACGCCAATATCCTGGCGATCCGCAAAGGTGATGAGAAACGGCCGGAGCTCGTGAAGCTGGCCAAAGCCCTGACCTCGCCGGATGTGAAAAAATTCATCGATGACAAATACAAGGGCGCGGTCGTGCCGGCGTTCTAAATTTCCGCGTTGACAAAAACCGCCGCCGGGAAGTAAAATCATATCAATACAATTTTATATTCATCTCTTATCAAGAGAGGCTGAGGGACTGGCCCGATGACGCCCGGCAACCGGCAGAAATGCAGTGGTGCCAATTCCAGCAGGAGCAATCCTGAAAGATGAGGGAACGGAAGCGCGGCATACGCCTCTGTCCCTAGGGACAGAGGTTTTTTATTGCGGGAGGGAACGACGATGGATACCCAGACAGCTTTGCCGGATCGGTTCCGCTATTTGCCCGGGTTTCAGATCATGCCGTATCTGCGGCTGCGGCAGGTGGCGACGCCGGACGAACCTTTGGAACTCGTCAAGGGCGGCCGGCTCGATCATGTGGAGGTCGCCTACGAAACCTATGGCAGTCTGTCGCCGGAAAAAGACAATGCCATTTTGCTTTGCCACGCCCTGACCGGCGACAGCCATCCGGCCGCCCACTACCAGGACGATCGGGAGGGCTGGTGGGAGGACCTGGTCGGTCCGGGGCAACTACTCGACACGGAACGTTTCTTCATCATCTGTCCCAATGTGTTGGGCGGTTGTCGCGGCACCACCGGCCCGGCCTCGCCGAATCCGGCCACGGGAAACCCT
>CAZRQI010000193.1:2549-3760 GCA_964602025.1 uncultured Veillonellaceae bacterium | reverse complement strand
AATTCGAAGCCCAAGGCTACAGCAAGATCATCGGCAAACGGGTCATGGGAAATTCTGGGCGCCCCAGCCGGATCATCCATCTGCATCTGGGCTGAACTGCCAAAGGGGGCCGGGAGAGACTTGAATGCAAGTATCTTTCCCGGCCCCTTTGCCTTGCTTAAATACCAAGAACTTTTCCCTTATATCCGGAATTTGGCTACCGCCGTCTGCAGTTCCTGGGCCAGCGTCGCCAACGCCCGGCTCGAAGTAGCGATTTCCTCCATGGAAGCCAGTTGTTCTTCCGTCGCCGCCGAGACGCTCTGCGCTTCGCCGGCCGATTTTTTGCTCAGTCCGTCGATCTTATCCACTGATTCGACGATTTTCTGGCTTCCCTGGGCCATTTCCTGAATGGCTTTGGAAATTTGTTTCACCTGATCGGATACTTCCGTCACCAAATCGGCGATTTCGCGGAACGAAGCTCCGGCCGCATTGACCACTTCCGCGCCCGTCTTGACCTCTCGCGTACCGGTTTGCATCGCCTGAACGGCTTTGTCCGTATCGACCTGAATTTCACCGATTAAGCCGGCGATTTTCTTGGCGGCTTCTTCCGACTGCTCGGCCAACTTACGAACCTCTTCGGCCACCACGGCGAATCCTCGTCCCTGTTCCCCGGCGCGCGCCGCCTCGATGGCCGCATTCAGCGCCAACAGGTTGGTCTGCCCGGCAATGCCAGAAATGGCGTCGACAATCTGGCCGATTTCCTTCGACCGTTCACCCAGTTTGGCGACTACTGCCGCCGAAGTGTTGACGGTCTGTTCGATCTGGCCCATCTGGTTGACCGCTTTGTCGACCGCCGCGCCGCCTTTGACGGCTTTGTCCGCCACACTTTCGGTCTGGCTGGCCACCGAAGAAGCATTGGCGGCAATTTGCTGAATCCCCGCCGACATTTCCGTCACGATGGCCGCAGTGCTATCGGCGGCTTCCATCTGTTCCGCCGCGCCGCCCGCCACTTCCTGAATGGAGATCGCAACCTGGTTGGTCGCCTGGGAGGACTGATCCGCACTGGCGGTCAGTTCCTCGCTGGAAGCGGCCAAATGCTCCGCGTCGCTGTGAATCTGTTTGATCAGGGCGCGGACATTCTGCGCCATCTGTTCGAAGCTCTTAGCCAAACGGCCGATCTCATCATTCGACGAAATGTTCAGATGCGCTTGGGACAGATCGCCGCCAGCGAT
>CAZRQI010000193.1:0-2539 GCA_964602025.1 uncultured Veillonellaceae bacterium | reverse complement strand
GGCCAGTTCCAGCGTCTGGATCGGTTGGGCGATCCGCCGGGCGAACCAGGCGATAATGAGGGCCGCCAGAATCAGCACAACAATGATTGTGGTCAACGAGATCCATGTAAGCGCGGAAACGCTCTCCGTCATTTCCGTTGTCGGCACGTTGACGCCAAAATACCATTGCATCCCCGGCACCGGCGCATACGCCACCATTTTTTCGACACCCTCGTAACTGTAGGACTCAAACCCGCTGTTCCCCTTGACGATCCTGGAATTTACCGCCCGCAACACTTCCGGCAGTTTGGTGTCGGTCACCGCGTTGACCTTCATCGCGATGTCCTTGTTCGGATGAATGATCGCCGTGCCATCGGCCTGCAGCACGTACGCGTAGCCGGTTTTGCCGACCTTCACCGACAGGGCCTTTTTGGTCACAGTTTCCATGTTGATAGCGCCAAATACGGCACCGACAACCTGACCGCCCACTTTGACGGGCACCGCCACTACCGTGACCAATTTTCCGGTGCCGCGCGAAATGACCGGATTGGAAACGCTGGCGGTTCCCTGCAGGGCTTTCTGAATGTATTCCCGCTCTTTCAGGCTTCCCCGCGCCCCAACATTATCGACAAAATTACTGTCGGGGAAAACAAAACCGTAATTTTCATAGCGTCCATGTTCGCGTTTCAAATAGTCCAGATAGGGCAAAATTTCTTCGGTCTTGCCGCTGCGCAGCACCGGAGCCATCGCGATCCCGGCCATTTCGACCTTGCAACCCTCGAGCCAGTCGCCGATCTCTTCCGCCGAATCCGTCGCCGTCTTTTGCATGTTCACCGTGATGTCTTCCATCACGATGGAACGGGATTTCCAGTAGTTCAGTCCGCCCAAAGTCGTCAGGGCAATGGCGAAAATCGCCAGAATCGTGACCGTCAGTTTCATCTGAATACTTTTCAAAATACCTGTTCCTCCTGTCATCGTTTTCCTCGGATTAGCACTCAATCCCACATATCCGTCTGATTTCTTAAGACCCCCTGCGCCGCCTCCTGCCGGGAAAGCAGATCAGCGACAATTTTTTCATCCAGTTCGCCCGCTTCGGCTTTGGTTTTCAAAATCCCGGCAATCGCGTCAGCATCCAGGGAAAAGCGGTACGGCCGGTTTTCATTCAACGCGCTAAATACATCCGCCACCGCGATAATCCGCGCGCCCGTGCTCAAATCGTTTCCTTTGATTCCGAAGGGATAACCGCAGCCATTCGGCATTTCATGATGGTTTCCGGCCCACTCGGCGACCGCGCCGAACCCTTCGACGCGCTGCAAAATCCGCAGGGTAAAGTACGGATGGCGTTTCACTTCAAAGCATTCCCGCCGATCCAATCGGCCCGGTTTTTCCAAAATCTCGTTGGGAACGGCCAGTTTTCCCAAGTCGTGCAACAACCCGGCCAGTTTATGCAGCCGGACCTGTTCTTCGCTCAATCCTCCCGCCGCCGCCAAAAATCCGGCCACTGCCGCCACGTTATGGGAATGATGATAGGTAAACCGACTGCCGGAATCGACGAGCGAAGCAAAAACCCCGGCAATGTGCAGCATATCTTCCGAGGCGAAGGGAACTTTGCCGTTGAATTCCAGATCACGGATAAATTTCGCGTGATAGGCGCTCGTCAAGATATCCAGCCAGAATCCTTCATGTCGGGAAATTTTCAAAAATGCCGCCACGACCGCCGGATCCAGAAAACTGCCCGACTATTCCTGTATGCGGCGACTGATCCGGGGAATCGTCTCAAACATGGTTTCTTTCTGTTGCGCCTGCAGCACATCGACGCTTCCCGCCAAAATCAGAATCCGGCTGAGGACGGGAATTTCTTCGCCGCTGACGCCATAAGGGCTGCCGCCGGCATAGGGATCATGATGATGCCGGATGACTTCGGCGGCGGCGCCAAACAGCCGGGAATGCTGCAGCAGTCGATAGCCTTTCTCGGCATGGCGGTATATCTCTTGACCCTGGTTCACATCGAACTTATCTTCGTCCCACCCGGCGGCGGCGCCAATATCGTGGAGCAGCGACGCATAAGTCAACGTCTGCAGCTCCGCGACGCCAAGGCCCAGCTCGCGGCCGATCTGGTGGGCGATCACGGCGGTTCTTGTATGGTGGGCGGATAACCCGTCGGAGGCCAAATCCAGCGCCAACGAAAGTGCTTCAATAAAATTCAGCGGACTGATGGATGCACACTTTCCCATAAGCATTGCCCCTTCTGCAAACGCCTTTTCCCCCAAATGAGGATTGTTGGCCAAACTAGCGGATCGAATTGTTGCCCGGCAATAAAAAAATCGTCCGTCTGCCATTTCCTACGGTTGCAAACGGACGATCAGCCACCTGCTGATAGACCCCGGGGTTTGCGTTTACCCTGTGAAAAAGGACTATGGGAAAGGCACGATGACTAATCGAATCACGAATTCAGTATCGCAGCAAAATCACAGCGAATATTGGCAATTGTTAATATAGGGTCTCCTTCCGAACCTGAAAACCATTGAAAATACAGGAAAACCGGGCCGTTTTGTCGAAT
>CAZRQI010000192.1:0-3779 GCA_964602025.1 uncultured Veillonellaceae bacterium | reverse complement strand
CCGTGAGTTATGAAGTCTTTGCCCAAGGCTGGCTGCAGCCGGGGAGAGCCTGGGGAAGGCCTGTGGATGTCTTGGTCATGCCGGATGGAGCACTTCTGGTTTCGGATGACCGGGCCAATGTCGTGTATCGCATCAGCTACGGCGGCAAGTAATGAATCCATCGCAAACTTGCGCTGAAAAAATAAAATGACACCTGCAAAAAGGAGGTGGCAAGCATGGGCTATGGACGAGGGTATGGAATGATGGATGGCTGGTTTGGAGGAGTGATTTTCATGGTGTTATTTTGGGGAGTGATTATCATCGGTGGCTTTTTTCTGGTCCGTTATTTGATGCGACAATCACAAACCGCAGCACGGACGACAGAAAATACTGCGCTGGAAATCCTGAAGCAGCGGTATGCCCGCGGTGAAATCAATGATGAAGAATTTGAAAAAATGAAGGCAAAACTTTTATAGGTGACAAAGAGGCTGCTTCCTTTTTAATGCTGACAAAGACCAATACGGTAAGAAGGGACATTTGTGGGGTTAGGGCTTGTCCTTGCTCGTCAGGAGACGAAGGCTGTTCAATGTAACGAGGAGGGTGGCGCCCATATCGGCGAGAATCGCCAGCCACAGAGTCAGCCAGCCGGGGAAAACGGCCAGGATGGCCAGCGCTTTGACCGCCAGCGAAAAAGCGATGTTCTGGCGGATGATCGTCAGGGTCTGACGGCTCAGGCGGATCAGAAACGGCAATTTGTCGAGATCATCGGCCATCAGGGCGACATCCGCCGTTTCCAGGGCGGTATCGGCGCCGGCTCCGCCCATGGCGATGCCAACGGTGGACAGCGCCAGCGCCGGGGCGTCGTTGATCCCGTCGCCGACCATGGCGACTTTGCCGTATTGGTTCAGCAGAGACTGGATGGCGGCCAATTTGTCCTGGGGCAACAGCTCGGCCCGGAATTCATCCACGCCGACGGCGGCGGCGACAGCGGCGGCAGTGGCCGCGTTGTCGCCAGTCAACAGGATGGTGTGGCGGATCCCTGATCGTTTTAGCTCGGCAACGCTGGCCGGGCTGTTTTTTCGCAGGGTGTCGGCGACGGCGATGAGGCCCAGCAGGTTAGTCGATGTACCGATGATCATGACGGTTTTTCCCTGGCGTTGCAGCGTTTCGATATCTTTTTCTGCAGGCAATAGCGAAAGCTTCCGTTCTTCGAACAACCGGGGATTGCCGATCAGGATCTGTTCGCCGTTGCGGCTGGCTTGAGCGCCGCGACCCGGCAAGGACTGAAAATCAGCCGCCGGGACGATCCGATGGCCTTGTTCCCGGGCGGCCTCTATGATCGCGTTCGTCAGGGGATGTTCGGAGCGGGCTTCGACATCGGCGGCCAGGGCCAGCAAATCCTTTGCCGACAGGGAATTCAGGGGCAGAATGTCTGTGACCATCGGCCGTCCCTCGGTCAGCGTGCCCGTTTTATCCAGTGCGATGGCTTGGACGGAACCCATTTCTTCGAGATAAATTCCTCCTTTAATGAGAACGCCGTTGCGTGCGGCAGTACCAATCGCACTGACGATCGCCGCCGGCGTGGACACCACCAGGGCGCAGGGGCAGGCGACGACCAGCAAGGCCAGACCGCGGTAAATCCACGGCTGCCACGCCAGCCCCAACAGCAGCGGCGGCAGAAACACGATGCCGGCTGCCAGCGCCATCACTACGGGCGTGTACACAGCGGCGAACTTCTCGACGAACGCCTGTGATGGGGCCCGTTGCCCCTGCGCCGCTTCGACCATATCGATGATCCGGGCAATGGTCGTATCCTGGACGAGGCGGGTGACTTCCACTTCCAGGGCGCCGTAGGTGTTCAGCGTACCGGCGAAAACCGGCGCGCCGGGCGATTTCTCTACCGGCAGCGATTCGCCGGTGATGGCGGCCTGGTTGATGGCGCTTTCGCCGTTCAGGACGTTCCCGTCCAGGGCGATTTTTTCGCCGGGACGGATGATCATTAGTTCGCCAACAGCGATGTCTTCGACCGGCAGATCGGTTTCAACGCCGTTCCGCCGCACCCGGGCCAGTTTCGGGGCCAGATCCATGAGCTGCCGGATGGAACGGCGGGATTTCTCCATCGTCCAGCCCTCCAGCAATTCGGAAACGGCGTAGAGAAATGCGACGGTGGCGCCTTCCTCGTATTGGCCGATGCCGACCGCGCCGGCCACGGCCACGCTCATGAGGACGCTCATGTTGAAATTCAGGCGCCGCAGCGAATAGGCGGCTTTGCGGAAGTTGCCCCAGCCGCCCAGAACCATGGCGGCGATATACAAAGCCAGATAGGCGAAAGCCGGACCCTGGAATTTTTCAAGCCCATAGGCGAATGCCAGAAACAGTCCGGAAAGTAGGGCCCGAGACAGCTGCCGGTCGGCTGGCGGCGGCGTAATACCGGACTGCTGATCCACCGGGAAAATCGTATAGCCTTCTTCCCGGCCCAAGGTACGGATCGCCGGCAAGTCGACGACGCCGGTCAGGGTGAGCCGGCCAGTCATGGGATTCAGGGAAGCGCTGACGACGCCGGGCAATTGCCGGACCGCGGTTTCAAATTTACCGGCGCAGTCCAGGCAGGTGATGCCGTCGACCCGCAGTATTGTCTTCATTTCCGCTGCTCCTTCATTTCGCATACGGCTGGAACCGTTTCAGGCGCAGGGCATTTAACACGACAGACACCGAGCTGAAGGCCATGGCGGCGCCGGCGACCACTGGCGTGAGATAACCGGCGGCGGCCAGAGGGATGCCCAGGGAATTGTAGAACAGCGCCCAGAAGAGATTTTGCCGGATATTGCGCATGGTCGCTCGGCTGAGCCGGATGGCGGCGACGATGCCGCCGAGGTCGCCGCGCATGAGGGTGATGTCGGCTGCTTCGATGGCCACGTCCGTGCCGGTGCCGATGGCGAATCCCACATCGGCGGTGGCGAGAGCCGGAGCGTCGTTGATGCCGTCGCCCACCATGGCGACGACTTTACCTTCCTGCTTCAGGGCTGAGACTTTTTCCGCCTTGTGTTCCGGCAATACTTCCGCCATCACGTTGGCGATGCCGATGCCGGCAGCGATCGTCCGGGCGGCGCGTTCATTATCGCCAGTGATCATCCAGACCTCGATGCCGAGCCGCTGCAATTCGGCGACCGCCGCCGCCGAATCTTCCTTGACCGTGTCGGCGACCGCGATGAGACCGTTGATTATTCCACCGGTGGCGACGAGCATAACGGTTTTTCCCTGCTGCTCGAGACGTTCGATTTCCGGAATCGTAGCGGTGAAGTCAATGTTGTTTTCCTGCAGGAGGCGGCGGGCGCCGACCAGGATTTGCTGATCGCCAACGGTGGCACGGATGCCCTGGCCAGGAATGGCGACGAAGGACGACGGCGCGGCAAGCGGCAGGTTTTGCGCCTGTGCATGCTTGACAATCGCCTGCGCCAGGGGATGTTCGGAACTCTGCTCGACTTGAGCCGTCCGTTGCAGCAGCTCCGTTTCAGATAACCCGTTTAAAGGCAGGATGTCGGTGACCGAAGGCTGCCCTTTGGTGATCGTGCCGGTTTTGTCGAGCACGATGGTCGTCAGACGGTGGGCGTTTTCCAGATGCTCGGCGCCCCGGATCAGAATGCCATTCTCCGCACCTTTGCCCGTTCCCACCATGATGGAAGTGGGTGTAGCCAATCCCAGGGCGCAGGGACAGGCGATGACCAGCACCGCAGTGAAGTTGACCAGGGCTCGGGTAAAGTTCCCCGGATCAAAGAGGAAATACCAACCGAGAAAGGTCA
>CAZRQI010000191.1:0-3784 GCA_964602025.1 uncultured Veillonellaceae bacterium | reverse complement strand
TGAGATCGGCAGAACTAACCAAGTTTTTGGCCGTAGTCGCCATCATTGTTCTTGTCTGTGGTTACTACATTACCCCGCTCGCGTTGTCAGTCAAGCAGGGTCTTGACTTGCAGGGGGGCACGCATGTGGTGCTGGAAGCTGTCGACACACCGGAAGCCAAGGTGGATGAGGATGCTGTAAAAAGGGTTCTCAAAATCATTGAAAAGCGGATCAATGAACTCGGGTTGACTGAACCGCTGATTCAGCGACAGGGTGAGCGTCGAATCATCATTGAACTTCCAGGCGTCAAAGACCCGGAAAAAGCGATTGAAATGATCGGGAAAACGGCCCTGTTGGAGTTTCAGGATGAAAAAGGGGTAACCCACCTTACCGGTAAAGACCTGAAAGACGCGAAGGCGCAGATTGACCAAGCCAAACAGAACTTGGTCGCTCTCGAATTTTCCGAACAGGGTGGCAAGGTATTTGGTGAATTGACCAGCAAAAATGTTGGCAAGCACATTGCGATTCTACTGGATAAGCAGGTGCTGACCAACCCGGTTGTCAATGAACCCATCATGGGCGGCAAGGCAGTCATTACCGGCAACCGTTCCATTGAAGAAGCCGAGCGGCTGGCTATCCTGTTGCGCTCCGGTTCCCTGCCAGTCAAGGTGGAAGTTTTGGAAACTCGCACAGTCGGCCCGACCTTGGGTGACGACAGCAAGGAAAAGAGCAAGGTCGCCTTTGCAGTCAGCATTGCGTTCGTTGCTGTCTTTATGTTGCTCTATTACCGGATGTCCGGGTTGGTTGCTGATATTAGTTTGCTTTTATACATAATGATGACGTTGTTCAGCATGAAAATGCTGAACGCCACGTTAACGTTGCCGGGAATTGCCGGGATTATTTTGTCCATCGGTATGGCGGTCGACGGCAATGTATTGATCTTTGAACGCTTCAAGGAAGAACTCCGGGCGGGGAAAACGTTGCGAGCAGCTATGGATGCGGGATTCAGCAAAGCGTTTATCACGATTTTCGACTCCAACATTACCACCATTTTTGCCGGAGTGATCCTGTTTTTCTTCGGCAGCGGTCCGGTCCGCGGATTTGCCGTTACGCTTTGTCTGGGAAATATTTTAAGTATGTTTACGGCGGTTACCGTAACAAAATTCTTGCTGAGGCTGCTGATGAACACCAGAATGTTCAAGAGCGGCAAGGCATATGGGGCGTAGGGGGTGAACCGCATGAAATTTTCATTTGTTAAATACAAGTATGTATTCTTTGGTATTTCCCTGATCGTGATCGCAGCCGGACTGATCTCCATCGCCATCCAGGGGTTCAATTTGGGAATCGATTTTACAGGCGGAACCATGTTGGATCTGAAATTCGCCAAGCCAGTCACCGTGTCCGAAGTACGTACGGTGCTCAAGGATTATGGTCTGGAGAACAGCACGCTGCAACTGGCGGGAACGGAAAAAGTCGACAAGGCACCGAATGTCATTATCCGGACCCGGGTTTTGGATGAAGGCGAACGCAAGGCGGTATTGCAGGGGCTGAACGATAAACTGGGCAAATACGATATTATGCGAATTGAAAAAGTCGGCGCCACCATCGGCTCCGAAATGACGCGGGAAGCGATCATTGCACTGTTGTTGTCCTGGTTGGTGATTATCGCTTATGTTGCGTACCGGTTTGAGTATCGTTTTGGTGTGGCGGGTGTTTTGGCGTTGGTGCACGATGTCATGATCGTTGTTGGGTTATTCTCGATTTTCCGGCAGGAAATTGATGCGACTTTCGTAGCAGCGATGTTGACCATTGTCGGTTATTCCATCAATGATACCATCGTTATTTTCGACCGCATTCGTGAAAACATTAAACTTATGAAGAAAGGCGACAGTTTGCCGGAAATGGTCGATCGCAGCATCTGGCAGACGATGACTCGTTCGATTTACACATCCCTGACAGTTATGTTTTGTGTTGTCGCAATGTATTTCTTTGGCGGAGAAACAACAAAAACTTTTGCGTTGGCGTTGATTATCGGGTTCATTTCTGGAACCTATTCCACAGTCTTCCTTGCAAGCCCCATCTGGTTGTCTTGGAAGGAGCGGGACGAGCGTAAGCGCCTGGAACACAAAATGCATCCAGCTTAATGATCCGGTCGACGTAGGGGTCGGGACAGAACCCGGCCTCTATTTTTTTGCGCAAATTCCAAAACATCCCGGGAAAATATATTTTTTTTAACGGCAGGAATTCCACAATATATTGCGTATAATATAATACGGAATACAACATATGCCTGGAAATTACGAGTAAGGAGCGATGGCAGTTGCGATGTCCGTATTGCGATTTTCCCGACAGCAAGGTAATCGACTCCCGGGCGGCGGAAGAGGGAAACTCCATTCGCCGACGTCGCGAGTGCCTCCAATGCGCCAGACGGTTCACAACTTATGAAATGATCGAAGATCTACCGTTGCGGGTTGTGAAGAAAGACGGCCGCAGGATGGCGTTTGACCGGAACAAAATACTCAACGGGTTGATAAAGGCTTGCGAAAAACGGCCCATTTCCTTGAGAACATTGGAAGAAACGACCGATAAGGTTGAGAAGGAACTCCGAAATTCGATGGAACGAGAAATTCCTTCCAGAGTCATTGGCGAAGTGCTGATGAAGTATCTCAAGGAATTGGATCATGTCGCCTATGTCCGCTTTGCTTCAGTGTATCGGGAATTTACGGATATCGATAATTTCATGCAGGAACTGAAAGCTCTGAAAGACGCGAAAGAGGAAACGGGAGAAACGGGAAATCCGGCGCAGGCGCCGAAGGTACAGCAAGAGGGTGGGGAATAATATGTTGATGACAATCCGAAAACGGGATGGCCGCGAAGCTTCCTTTGATCCCAATAAGATTACGGAGGCAATTTATAAGGCCGCTCAGTCTGTCGGCGGTTCCGATCGTGAAATGGCGATGGAACTGACACTGGATGTTTTGCGGTTGCTTCGGCAGAAGTACAACGGTCAGGGCTGTGGTGTGGAAGATGTCCAGGACGTTGTGGAAAAAGTTCTGATCGAACGCGGTCATGCCAAAACTGCAAAAGCTTATATCCTTTACCGTTCGAAACGCAGCCGGATCCGTGACGGGAAATCGGAGCTGATGGACGCGGTTCAGGATATTTTGGTCGAAACCAGCCGCGACAACGCGAATGTATCCAATTCCCCGTCGGCCAAAATGTTGCAGATCGCGAGCGCCGCCAGCAAGGCCTATTATCTGACCCGCCTGATCCCGGAACATCTGTCCCAGGCTCATGTGAGAGGCGATATTCATATCCATGATCTTGATTTTTATGGCAAAACATTAAACTGTGTCCAGATTCCCCTGGGGAAATTGCTGCAAAACGGCTTCAACAACGGACATGGTTATATCCGGCCGCCCAAGCGGCCAAGTTCCGCTACCGCATTGGCGGCCATCATTTTGCAGTCGTCGCAGAACGATATGTTCGGCGGGCAAAGTTTTGCTTATTTTGACCGGGATATGTCGTCGTTCATGAAAGGTGTGGATGATGAGGAAGTATTTCAGGCGATGGAAGCCCTGATCTATAATTTGAATTCCATGCACTCGTTGCCCGGTGACGAACGGATTTGGGTTTATGATCGCCAGGAATCGCGACTCGAAACCTTGTCCATGGAAGAATTTCATCTAAAATTTGAGTCAGGCCGATTTGCCGCCCTCAGCCTGAACTATGAAACAGGCCGCACGGAATTGAAAGAAATTACCGATTCCATGAAACACTACAATTTTAACCGGATTTTGCGCGT
>CAZRQI010000190.1:0-3804 GCA_964602025.1 uncultured Veillonellaceae bacterium | reverse complement strand
TTCATCTCCTTAATCATGGCTGGATGATTTTGGATTACAAATCTAATTGTTCTTCAAAGATTTTATTTATCCTGTTAGGCAACAGGCGGGTGCAGAAAAATTTCTGACAGACATCATATTAAAGAATCCGGCGGGCATTTTTTTTTTGAAGGATTACGGCCATACAGCACGAAATAATACTGCTATAAGCCCGCCGGCAAAAGCCATTAAAAAAATCGTCGCGGCATCAGGGCTTTTTTTGTTTCCGGCGGTTGATGGCGCTAAAAACGAGCAGGAAGGGATTGTGAATTTCAATGAAGATGATTGATTTGCGAAGTGATACCGTTACGCTGCCGACGGCCCAGATGCGGGAAGCGATGTACCGGGCCGAAGTAGGCGATGACGTATACGGGGAAGATCCAACCTTGGTGGAACTTGAGACGCTGGGGGCCCGCATAACCGGTAAAGAAGCGGGCCTGTTCGTAACCAGCGGGACGATGGGAAACCAAGTGGCTGTATTGACGCACACGCAGCGGGGCGATGAAGTGATCTGCGAGGCCGAGTCCCACATTTTTTACTCCGAAGTGGCAGGGCTGGCGGTCTTATCGGGGGTGCAGGCCAGAACCGTTCCTTCGATCAAGGGGATCTTAAGCGCGGAAACGATTGAGGCGGCGATCCGTCCCCAGGATATCCACCAACCGAAAACGACATTGATCTGTCTGGAAAACTCGCACAACCGGGCTGGCGGAACCTGTTATTCGCTGGATTCTCTGGCTGCCATCCGCAAAATGGCGGAGCGCCGCAAACTGCCGGTGCACATGGACGGCGCCCGCTTGTTCAATGCGGCGTTGGCCCAGGGTGTGACAGTCGACAAAATTGCCCAATACGCCGATACGGTCCAGTTTTGCCTTTCCAAAGGCTTGTGTGCTCCGGTGGGAAGTTTGCTTGTTGGTCCGGCCGATTTCATTGCCCGGGCCCGGCGGTATCGCAAAATGCTGGGCGGCGGGCTGCGGCAGGCCGGAATTTTGGCGGCGGCGGGCATCGTCGCGTTACAGCAGATGGTGGACCGCCTGGCGGAAGATCACGCGAACGCCGCCAAATTGGCGGAAGCTGTTGCTTCGGCAGGTTTTGCCATCGATTTGTCGACCGTGCAGACCAATATCGTAATCTTTGACGTTTCCCGCATGGGCGTGAAGGCGGCGGATTTTGCCGCCAAGCTGAAAAAGGCCGGCGTGTTGGCCAGCGTGTTCGGCGAATATCGGGTTCGCATGGTGACGCACTACGGGATCACCGCTGAAGATATCGCCACGGTGACGGAAATTCTGCACCGGCTGCTCAAGAAAGGCTAGACATGGAAGATCTTTTCGCCGACCAATTGACACAGCGACTCCAGAAGAATGAACCGTTGGCGTTGCGTATGCGTCCCCGCACCCTGGACGAATTTGTCGGCCAGAGTGAACTGATCGGGGCGGGACGTTTTTTGCGCCGGGTGATTCAGTCGGATTCGATTCCATCGTTGCTGTTCTTCGGACCGCCCGGCACGGGAAAAACAACGTTGGCGAATATTGTGGCGCGGTCCACCGGATCACACTTTGAAGAGATGAATGCGGTTTCCGCCGGGGTGGCGGATATCCGCAAGGCGGTGGAAAAGGCCCGCGAACGCCTGATTACAGGAAACCGCGGCACGATTCTGTTTATCGATGAAATTCATCGGTTCAACAAGTCGCAGCAGGATGCCTTGTTGCCTTACGTTGAAAACGGCACGATTGTCCTGATCGGCGCCACAACGGAAAACCCGTATTTCGAAGTAAACTCGCCCTTGCTGTCGCGGATGCGGGTGTTGCGACTGGAAACCCTGACCCGCGACGAGATCATCCGTATCTTGCGTCGGGCCCTGACGGACGAATCGCGAGGGTTGGGGCGGTTTCCGGTCGAGGCGTCGGATGAAGTGCTGGGAATTTTGTCGGACCGGGCGGGCGGCGACGCCCGGGTTGCGCTGAACCTGCTGGAACAAATGGTGCTGCTGCTGCGGGGCGATGCGGAAAAAAGCGGCGAACCGGCGGTGTTGACCCGCGAAGTCGTTGAAACGGTGGCCGTGCAAAAACTGCAGTCCTACGATAAAAAAGGCGACAACCATTATGACGTTGCCTCGGCATTCATTAAAAGCATGCGGGGATCGGACCCGGATGCCGCGATGCACTATTTGGCCCGGATGATCGAGGGCGGCGAGGATCCCCGGTTCATTGCCCGGCGAATCGTGATTTGCGCGGCGGAGGACGTGGGAAATGCCGATCCGGTGGCGCTGATGCTGGCAGTGTCGGCCATGCAGGCGGCTCACATGGTCGGATGGCCGGAGGCGCGGATTCCGTTGGCGCAGGCAGTGACGTATATTGCGGCGGCGCCCAAAAGCAACGCGGCATACCTGGCGATCGACCGGGCGATGGCCGATGTCCGGGACCGTGATTGCGGCAGGGTGCCGGCGAATTTGCGGGACAGTCACTACCGGGGCGCCGAACTGCTGGGGCATGGCGCCGGTTATCTTTACCCGCACGATTACCCGGAGGGTTATGTGTCGCAACAGTATCTGCCGGATGAATTGGCGGGGGCCAGTTATTACCAGCCGACCGAGCATGGCCGGGAGAGGGACATCCGGGCGCGGATGGCGCTTCGGCGCAAACCTCCGGATCAAAATAAATGAGGAAGCTATTTTCTGGAGCAGATATTTTATAAAACGCTTTGACTATTCCGATTGCTTATGTTATATTTTAAACATAAATCCGATTAAAATAGTCGGAATAAGAGGAGCTTGTATGAAAGTCTCAACCAAAAGTCGCTATGGCGTGGCTGCGATGGTCGATATCGCCCAGCACCACGGCGCCGGACCGGTGGCCTTGCGCAGCGTGGCCGAGCGGCAGCAGGTTTCGGAACATTATCTGGAACAACTCATGTCCAGCTTGCGGAATGCGGGATATGTGCGAAGCATGCGCGGCGCTCAGGGCGGCTACGTATTGGCGAAAAATCCGGCACTGATCAGTGTCGGGGATATCGTTCGGGCCATGGAAGGGCCGATCGCCCCGGTGGACTGTCTCCTCGCCGAAAAAGGCCCCGACAATCCCTACTGCGGCAAAAGCGGCGAGTGTATCCGCCGGAACATCTGGCTCAAGATGGGGGAAAGCATTACTTCGGCGCTGGACTCGATTTCGCTCGCGAGCTTATGCGAGGAACCGCAGCAACAAACAAAAGTCAAAGAAGTCAAGGAAAGAGGCGAACATTGAGAATGAAACGGGTTTATTTTGACCATGCGGCGACTACGCCGACCGACCCGATGATTGCCAGGACCGTTTATGAATATATGACGGAGTTTTTTGGCAATCCCGGCAGTGTCCACAGTTTTGGCCGTCAGGCGCGACAAGCGGTGGATGTGGCGCGGGAACAGGTGGCAAAATTGATCAATGCCCAACCGGCCGAGATCTTTTTTACCTCCGGCGGAACGGAAGCCGACAACACGGCGTTAAAAGGAGTGGCTTACGCCAACCGGAACCGGGGCAACCATATTATCACTTCCGCGGTAGAACATCATGCGGTCCTGGAACCGTGCGAACAGTTGCAAAAAGAGGGTTTTGACCTGACGGTGCTGCCGGTTGATGAGTTTGGCCGGGTCAACGTCGAAGCGGTGCGAAATGCGATTAAACCGGAAACAATCCTGATCAGCGTCATGTTCGCCAACAATGAAGTGGGCACGATCCAGCCGATTGCCGAGATCGGTGCGCTGGCGCGGGAACGGAAGATCTATTTCCACACGGATGCCGTGCAGGCCGTGGGCAA
>CAZRQI010000189.1:0-3825 GCA_964602025.1 uncultured Veillonellaceae bacterium | reverse complement strand
GCCAATGCCGCCTATTGGGGAGGAGAAGCGCTGGGCACGATTCCCCATGCGCTGATTGCCGCCTACCGCGGCGACACGCTGGCGGCAACCGAGGCATTCGATCGCCACATCGATTCATCCGTCAACCGGGTCGCCCTGGTGGATTTCGATAACGACTGTGTCCGCACCGCCCTGGAAGTGGCCCGAAAATTCGGCTCGCAACTTTACGGCGTTCGACTGGATACCGCCGACACTTTGGTCGACGTTTCCGTACTCCCTCATATGGGAACTTTTAAACCGACAGGGGTTTGTCCCTGCTTGGTCCGAAACGTGCGAAAAGCTTTGGATGATGAAGGTTTCAAACATGTCAAAATCATGGTGTCGGGCGGGTTTACGGCCGAAAAAATTCAGGCCTTTGAAGCGGAAAAAACGCCGGTCGACTTGTATGCCGTCGGCGCCGGTTTATTTACGGAAAGTGTCAACTATACCGCCGACATTGTTTCGGTTGATGGAAACCCTTGCGCAAAGGCAGGACGTCACTATCGGGAAAATCCTCGTCTTCAGCCCGTCGAATGATGCGCAACAGTTACTCTTCGTCCAAAACCAGAGTCCCTTCACGGGTTTCGCTGTCCTGAAGGAAAGAAGCCAGCCTTTGCTGTAAAGTCGCCGTCGTATCATCCATTCGATTGATTACGCCAGCCATGCTTACCTTTAATTCTACATCGTCCGAACCTTCCAGCTTTGCAGCGCGTAATGCGATCGGCCTTAATTTTTCGGCCAATAAAAGCAGCAACGTCTTTTTTGTGTTGGGAGACATAACCAAAAACCGTGTTCCATCCCAGCGACTGACAACATCATCCGGCCCAGCCCCGGCTGCAATGTTACGGGCAATCGAGCGCAAAACCTGATCGCCGACTTCCGGTCCGAATTTATCGTTCAACGTCTTGAAACCCAGGATGTTGATCAATAAAAGGCCGAACGGCGACAGGTTTTTTTTATACTCACCGAGCATCGTGCTGATCCGACTCTCCATGTAGCGGCGGTTGGGCAATCCGGTAACAAGGTCGAAATAGGCCAAGGTAGCCAAAGCTTTTAATTTTTTGCCATGCTCACTGCTTGGAGTCAGATCCGAAAAAATCTCCACTGCCCCGACAATTTGCTTTGACATGTTGCGCATGGGCAGAATTCGAACCGCCACGGGTACGCGATATCCCGCCTTATGCTGGAGAAACAGGGTTTCTTCACGAACCATTCCATCCGTCAGGGTCTTGGCAAGTGGACATTTCCCCTGACAAAGACTCGAACCATTACCGTCCGTATGCATCAAAAGGTTCCAGTGACAAGGCTTGTGAAGCACTTCGTTCTCGGAATAGCCGGTTATTTTTTCGGCGCCAGTACTCCAGAAAGTGATCGTTCGACTTGTATCAACGAAGTATACGCCTTCTTTCAAGTTGTTCAAAACCGTGCGATAAAAAATCGGCGCGTTGTTCAAACTTTTTCCCTCCGATGTCCAGTTCGTCCTGAAATCCAACAATTAAATTCAGCGCCAGTGTGCTTTTTTCCTGCCACCGCTGCAATTATTTCCAATTCACAGCCGGATTTCCGTCATTGGTAGTCGGAGCTGAACTGCTTCCGCCATGTGATCGGCCCGGATCTCTTTTTCGCCGGCGAGGTCGGCAATCGTTTGTGATACTTTGATGATTCTATCATAGGAACGCGCGTTCAACTTCATTTTTTCGAACGCGTTATGCAGAAGCGCTTGCGCCTCTGCACTCACACGGCAACAGTCCCGGAGTTGCCGATGGTTCATTTGCGCATTGCAAAATATTCCGGTTCCGCTTAATCGTTCCGACTGGCGCTGCCGCGCCAACTTCACCCGCACGGCAATATTCTTCGACGGTTCCGTTTGGGCTACCGATACCATCTCCTCATATTTCACCTGTGGAATACGAATATGGATATCAATCCGATCCAATAATGGCCCGGAAATCTTTCGCAGATATCGTTTGATCTCCAAATCGCTGCAAGAACACTCATGCGCCGGATCTCCCAAATAGCCGCAGGGGCATGGGTTCATCGAAGAGATGAGCATAAATCGTGATGGATAGGTATAAGCTGCGTTAACCCTTGATACGGTAACTTGCCCGTCTTCAATCGGTTGTCGCAATACTTCCAGAACCTGTCGGGGAAACTCCGGCAATTCATCGAGGAACAATACTCCATTATGCGCCAGGGTAACCTCGCCAGGATGAGGGATTCTGCCGCCGCCAGCCATTGCCGCCGCTGAAACCGTATGATGGGGAGAACGAAAAGGACGTTCCTGAACCAACCCGGCGGATGACCCCATCAACCCTGCCACACTGTATATTTTGCTGACTTCCAGGGCTTCCTCCATCGTCATGGGCGGCAAAATCGAGGACACACGCCGGGCCAGCATCGTCTTGCCCGCTCCGGGCGGACCACTCATCAGAACATTATGTCCGCCGGCGGCGGCGATTTCCAGGGCTCGTTTCGCGGCAAACTGTCCCTGTACATCCCGAAAATCTTCCTGACGGGAATGCGGCGGAATCTCTGCCGTCGTCTTGCCCAATTCGGTTTTCTCCGTGGCATTCCCGCTTATTATTGCGACAGCCATTGTCAGACTGTCCACGGCATAGACGTTTTTCGGCTCGACCACGAGCGCTTCCGCCGCATTGTCAAGCGGCACAATAAACTTCTCAATGCCCTGTTCCCGGCATAAAACCGCCATCGGCAACACCCCGGCGATCTTCCGGACTTGGGCGTCAAGCGACAATTCGCCCACCAGGACCACCCGGCTGAGATCGCAGTTTCCCAATTGTCCGGTTGCCGCCAGAATTCCGAGCGCAATCGGCAGATCCAGGGCCGATCCATCCTTTCTCAGATCAGCCGGCGCCAGATTGACCGTGATGCGCCGACAGGGAAACTCGTAGCCGGCATTGCGAATGGCCGCCTTGACTCGCTCTTTCGCTTCCCGCACCGACGCATCCGGCAATCCTACGATGTCAAGACCGGGAATCCCGTTGGCAATATCGACTTCAACGCCGATGATCGCGCCGTTCAACCCAAAAATCCCCGCACCAAACACTTTCGCAAACATTAGCAAACCTCCTCACCCGCCAAAAGCGTTGGGAATGTGATGGACCGCCGGAAGATTCGGCCCGGAAAAATCGATTTCGATCACATCAAACCGGCAGGGTCGATCTACTAGACGAAAATATTGCAGATACAACAACGCCGTTTGAATAATCCGGTGTTGTTTCCGCGCATCGACTGCTTCCGCACCGGCGCCGAAAGAACAGCCCCGGCGGCTTTTTACCTCGCAAAAAACCAACATGCCGGCTTTATCGGCGATAATATCGATTTCCCCTGTCTTTTTCCGCCAGTTTCTCTGAAGAATCCGATATCCCCGTTCCAATAAAAAAGCCACCGCGAGGTCTTCGCCGCGGCGGCCTTTTTCCACACCGTTCATTAAACTCATCTTCTTTTTCGCGTTTTCTCCGCTGCCCGGCCATCCAATCGATAGACATACGCCAATACATTGGCCACGGCCTGATATAGTTCCGGCGGAATCTCACGGTCCAGTTCCACTGCCATCAATAGTTGCGTCACCGTTTGGTTTTGGTACACCGGAACCGCATGCTTTTTGGCAATGGCCATCAATTGCTGGGCAATGGTCCCCCGCCCTTTTGCGACCACACGCGGTGCATTTTCCCGTTCCCGGTCATAGCGGATGGCTACCGCCTCCGGAACTGGATTTCGTTTCTCTTCATCCATATGTCATCACCCCGATTGGCTCCGCTGGGCAATCGCAATTTTCTTCACTTC
>CAZRQI010000188.1:1876-3830 GCA_964602025.1 uncultured Veillonellaceae bacterium | reverse complement strand
TAAACCACTCGGACACCCCTCCGTGTCCGGCACGAAAGTATTATAACAGGGGCCGTGAGGCTTTGTCAATGAAAGTCAACCGTAGCGTCGCTTGTTCATCGTCCGGATGATGTCGCCGTCAAAACTGAACACCGGAATCCGCCGGAGAATATAGGGATTGGTGCCGCGCGAGCAGGTGCCGTTCAGCACGGAAAACCCGCCCCAGTACGCCGACTCGTTCGCCACGGCAGGCGTCGACTCGTTGAAACTCCCTCGGGGATAGGCGATATAGCGGATCGGCTGTTGCAGGATTCCCTCCAGATAGAGCCGGGAGAGCGACATCTCGTTGGCGGCTTCCGCCACGCCCATTTCCCCCAGTTCCCGGTGACTGACCGTATGCGAGCCGATCGACATCCCGCCGGCCGCCATTTCCCGGATATGGCCCACAGCCAAGCGATCCGGCGTCCCGACCAGACTGGTGATGATGAAGAAAGCCGCAGTCATGCCATATTGGCGCAGCAACAGGAACGCATTGAGATAATTGTCGAGGTAGCCGTCATCGAACGTGATCAGGAGAGGCTTGTCCGGCATCGGAATCTCAGGATCCAGGCGATATTGCCGGAAGATTTCCAGGGAGATCGTCTCGTACCCCTCTTCCCGCAGACGCGACAGATCCGTCGCGAACTTATCCGGCGTGATGGTCAGATGGCCTTTCGTATCGCCGACCCGATGGTAACACAGTACCGGAATATTCAGTCCCTCCGCCGCAATTCCTGTGTTAAATTTTGAAAGAACGCCGCTGCCGCTCAGGATCGCCGCCGCGGCAGCGCAATTTTTAATGAAATTCCGCCGAGAAAGCATAGAACCCCCTTGAATTGTCAAAAATTCAACTACAATTTTATTCTTTTCGAGCTGATTTTGCAAATTCCTTCCTCCGGACAACAAAAAAAAAGAAGAGACAGCGGTCAGCGTCTCCTCCAAATGGGCAAAATCAAAGTAGTGTAGCAACCCAAAGGGGTTATCCGGCTTTTTTTAGGGTTTCCTCGTCACGAACCAACTTTCCCCATTTGCCGAAATAATAAAGGATCTGCATGTGCAACGGCATTTTGACGATCTCCTCAGGGCTCAAGTGTTCCAACATTACAAGGACCCCCTTTCCAATTTCGGGAATGCGATCCGTAAAAAAAGCAAACCCGCCCGTATCCGGGCGGGTGCGTCTTCTTCGACTAACAACCGCATCCTCCATCGTTGGACTAACTATACACCAATGTCAAAAATCATGTCAATATTTATATCAATTGTATACATGATTCTTTTGTTTTCCCCGTTCCGCCCGTTTTTGCAGAGCCTCCTGCTGATCCTCCGGCGTGTTGAGAATCTCGCCGGTTTGGATGCGGGCCAGCAATGTGCGCTGGAATTGTCCCACCGCCGGCGTCCGCCCCAGGCAGGTCGCGATCTCTTCCCCCGTCACCGCCAGTTGCTCGGGATAGAAGGGCACACTGTCCAAAATCTGCCGCAAAATCCCGGCGATTCGCTCCCAGCCGGGCATGCCGGGATCCTTGTGTCCTGCCAGGCGATCCGCCCGGTGGATTTCGAGCAGGGCTTCGATCCCTTCCCTGAGATCGGCCGCGCGCTTGAATTCCCGGGAGCGGCGTCGGAGCCAGCGGATGCAGGCTTCCTGTTCCGCCGGCGGCAACCGGAGGTGATGCCGGACCAGCCACGGCACGCTGCGGTTCCAGTACGCCGGAAACCGCAAACGCTTCGCGATCTGCACGGCGATTTGAGCACCGGCCACTTCATGCCGGTGCTCGACCAGATCCCCCTGCGCATTATACTGCCGGACATCCGGCAAGCCTTTGGCGACATCATGCAGCAGCGCGGCCCAGCGCAGCACCGGATGTGGAATGATCTGCTCCACCATCGACAGCGTATGCTCCCAGACATCCAGGCGATGGTAGCGGGCATTCTGGTCCAA
>CAZRQI010000188.1:0-1776 GCA_964602025.1 uncultured Veillonellaceae bacterium | reverse complement strand
CGGAACATGCGCAGCGAGTCTTCCTGAAACCGTTCCAGCGGCTCGCCCACGGTCCGAATCACGCCGTCGTGCAAATCTTCCCGGCCGTTGAAATAGTCGATGACGCCGCCGGATTCATCCAGGGCCATCGCATTGATGCTGAAATCGCGCCGGGCCAGATCGTCCCGGAGGGAGACCGCGAAAGAAACCGTCTCCGGCCGGTGGCTGTCGACGCCATAGGTTTCGGTCCGGAAGGTCGCGACATCATACGGCGCGCCTTCCACGACGACGACCACCACGCCGAAGAACACGCCAGTTTCGATGGTCCGCCAGCCTTGTTGCCGTGCTGTCTCGATAATCGCGGGAGTATGGGCGGAGGTCGCAATATCAATGTCCTGCGGAATCACTCCCAGCAGATAATCGCGCACCGCGCCGCCGACAATATACGCTTCGTGCCCCGCCTGCCGCAGGGCGTGCAGGATTCGCCGCGCTTTCTCGATGATCCTCGCCCCCCGTCATCGTTTAGTTTTACCGGAATAGTTCGGCGAGTCCGGGACATTCCCCTGCAAAAACTCCTTCTTTTCCCGCCGGCTCGGCAGGAATAATCCGCCGGATGGCAAATATTAAATTAATAATTATTTTTCTGCCTTGAGATTTTTAAAGGGGGCCCTCATCATGATTTGCCCGGCTTGTTTTCAGGAAACATTGGAAAATGGCATCTGCTCCTCGTGCGGGTTTGACGAAAACGCCCAGCAAAGTCCACTGTTGTTACCGCCCGGCACACCATTGATGAATGGCCAGTACCTGGTCGGAAAAATTCTCGGCAAACCCGGCGGGTTCGGCATCACCTACCTGGGCTGGGACAGCCAGTTGGCGACGTTCGTGGCAATCAAGGAGTATCTGCCGCGAGATATCGCCGGGCGCCATTTTGACCGGCTCTCGGTCAGCGCCCACACCAGCGGAGACTCCGAACATTTCCGCTACGGAATGGAGCAGTTTTTGCAGGAAGCCCGGACGTTGGCCCAGTTCGATCATCCCAATGTGGTGCGGGTCCGATCCTTCTTTCAGGAAAACGGCACTGCCTACCTGGTGATGGATTACCTGCAGGGCAACAGTCTGCACGATCACCTGACGCAGGTAGGCGGCAGAATGACCGAACAGGCCGCGCTGGACACGATGCTGCCGCTGCTCGACGGCCTGCGTGAAGTGCATGCCAAAGGCTTTTTGCATCGCGACATCAAACCCCAGAACATCTATATCACGACGGTCGGTCGCGCAATCCTGCTCGATTTTGGTACGGCCCGCCAGGCGTTCGGCGAACGGAACCGGGGAATGACCACGATCCTGACCCCCGGCTACGCCCCCTGGGAGCAATATCACCGACACGGCAAGCAAGGCGCCTGGACCGATATCTACGCCTGCGCCGCCACGCTGTATCACATCGTGACTGGTATGGTTCCGCCGGAAGCCTCGGAACGGGTGGCGCAGGATACCATGCAGCCGCCTGTCGCCGTAGTTCCCGGTTTATCGCCGCACTTCAGTTTTGCCATCATGCAGGCGCTCTCGATCGATCCGGCGAACCGTCCGCAGACCGTGGCGGAATTCCAGAGCGCGCTGAAAGGGAAACCTGTCGCGGTCCCAACACCGCCTCCCCTGTATGCGTCGCCCACGGCTCCGCCGCCCCCGCCGGCCTATGCGGCTCCGGCCTGGCAGCCTCCGCCGCCCCCGTCCGCTTCCATCACTCCGCCGCCGGCCCCTCCCGCCGCTCCGGATTCCCGTTGGCTGTCGCAGGGAGCG
>CAZRQI010000187.1:0-3843 GCA_964602025.1 uncultured Veillonellaceae bacterium | reverse complement strand
TCATGACGATCTCGACTTGCCGGCCGGGCGCTTGCGGATCCGCGAACGGGGCGGTTCCGGCGGACACCGCGGGATCGAGTCGATCCTGAGCCAGCTGGGCAGCGACGAATTCGTCCGGGTGCGGTTCGGCGTGGGCCGGCCGCCGGCGGGATGGGATTCAGCCGACTACGTATTGGGACGGTTCGCGTCGGAGGAACAGGATTTGATCCGGGAGGCCGTGACCAAAGCGGCGGACGCGATTGAAATGATTCTCAAGGAGGGAGCGGCGCCGGCGATGAACCGGTATAACCGCTGATGCGCGAGCGATGCTGAACAGTCTGTTCGCCGACAAGCGCGGCGAAATCTTTGACGCGCCCGGCTGGGGCGCGGTTGGACAGAGCGGCGATCGACTGGTCGTCTGTCACAAGGCGGATATGATTCCATTGCCGCCGGGAAGCGAGCTGATGTTTCTGCCGGGACGGACCGCCATCGGCCTGAAGGGGCAGTCTCTGCTGCCGCTGCCGCGAGGCGAGCAGGCTGTGGCGGCGATCCTGCCGGTCGGCTACACCCGGTTGCTGCTGCCCGCCTATGAAACGCTGCCGGACGCGCCGGTTTTGCCTTTGTTCGGCTATACGGCGGTGGCCTGGGAACGCGGCCGGATCTGGGCCGCCGCGGTTCGCAGCGATGAGAATGCGAAATGGGACCCGGCGAAATACAACGGCAAAGATCTCAAACGACGGATTGATGCGGTCCGCAAAGACTTGCCGGACAACCGCCTGGTCGAGCATTTGGCGCATTGTTCGCTCACCTGGCATTGCTGCACGGCGCAAAACCTGTTTTACCGGCGCTGGGAAGCGGGTATCCCGACCTCGCCGGTGTGCAACGCCAACTGTCTGGGCTGCATTTCCCTGCAGCCGGCGGAATGTTGCCCGTCACCGCAGAGCCGCATTCAGTTTTCGCCGACGGTGCGGGAAGTGGCGGAAATCGCTGTCTATCACCTGAGCGCGGCGCCGGAGGCGATCATCAGTTTCGGCCAAGGCTGCGAAGGCGAGCCGGCCCTGGCGGCTGCCACCATCGCGTCGGCAATCCGGGAAGTGCGGGAAAAAACCGACCGGGGCGTTCTGAATATTAACACCAATGCAGGTTACACCGAAGGCATCCGCCAGATTGCCGACGCCGGGATCGACAGCCTGCGGGTCAGTCTGATCAGCGCCCGGGAGGAAACCCATCAGGCCTATTATCGTTCTTCCTACTCCCTGGTGGATGTTCGCGCCTCCATCCAATATGCCAAGCAAAAGGACTGCCATGTATCCGTCAACATGCTGTTGTTTCCCGGCCTGAACGACCAACCGGCTGAGATTGCCGCCTGGCGGGAATTCTTGGCGGAGACCGGCGTGGACATGATTCAGCTGCGGAACCTGAACATCGATCCGGAACGCCTGCGGGAGGCTGTGCCATTTTTTACGGCAGCGGGCCTGGGTATCCCGACGATGGTCCGGACGCTGCAGGAAGCGTTGCCCCGTCTGAAATTCGGCAGCTTCAGCCATTTCCGGAAGTAGCGATTTTTTTTCCGACGGCAGTGTTGCGCCGGGGGGGTCCCTGTGTTATAATAACCTACGCATGACGAAACGGAAGCGTCCATCAAAAGTGAGGTGCAAACGATAATGAGGGAAAAAATCCATCCTAAATACGAAGAGGTCAAAGTGACCTGTGCTTGTGGGAATACATTCCTGACAGGCTCGGTGAAAAAAGAACTGCGCGTCGATGTCTGCTCGAAGTGCCATCCTTTCTACACTGGCCAGCAACGGCAGGCAGCCGCCAAAGGCCGGGTCGAAACCTTCAATAAACGGTACGGAAAACAGAGCTGACGAGACTGCAGAGCAGAGATGCTCTGCAGTATTCATATCCGGGAGGACTTGATTTGAAGAAAAAGCCGATGATCGGCGGCCAGGCGGTCATTGAGGGTGTCATGATGAAGGGCCCGGAAAAGATCGCGACCGCGGTCCGGGAACCTTCCGGCCAAATAACAGTGCGGGTGGAGCCGGTGCATTCCATCGGCGAACGTTACCCCATTTTCAAGAAACCCTTGCTCCGAGGCGTGATCGCATTGGGCGAGGCGCTGATCTATGGCTTGAAGGCGTTGTCGTTTTCGGCGCAGGCCGCCGGAGAGGAAGGGGAAGAACTTTCCGCGAAGGAGATCGCGCTGACCATGGCCGCTGCCTTTGGACTGGCGGTGCTGCTGTTTGTCATCGTGCCTACGTATGCGGCCAAATTCATCCATAGCGCCGTAACCGACCCGCGTCTGTTGAATCTGTTCGAGGGAGTGCTACGCCTGGGCATCTTTTTCGCCTATGTGGCGGCAATTTCCTCGATGGCCGACATCCGGCGGGTTTTTCAGTATCACGGCGCCGAACACAAGACCATTTTCGCCTACGAAGCGGGAATCCCCCTGACGGTCGAGAATATCCGGCCGTTCGGGCGGCTGCATCCGCGCTGCGGCACCAACTTTTTGTTGATTGTAATGTTGGTCAGCATTTTCATGTTCGCCTTCTTGGGCTGGCCGGCCTTATGGTTGCGCATTTTGTCCCGCGTGGTCATGATGCCGCTGGTGGCGGGAATCGCCTATGAAATCATCCGATTTGCGGGAAACCACTGCGATAATCCATGGGTTGCCTTTGTCATGAAACCGGGGCTGTGGCTGCAATATATGACGACGCGCGAGCCGAGCGACGATCAGATCGAAGTCGCCATCCGCGCCCTGGAATCCGTCCGGCCGGAGTCGGAAACGCCGCCGGGTGAATCCGTATTATTACCCCCAGTCGATGGGGAAGTGAGGGAAGAAGTTGCTCGAGAAGCTGCAAGCGCTTGAAGAACGATACATTCATCTGGAGGGATTGATCAGTAATCCCGAGGCCGTGAACGACATGGCCACCTGGCAGAAGAACACCAAAACGCATGCCAAATTGATGGAGATCGTTGCTAAATATCGGGAATACAAGGCGTGTCTGAAAACGATCGACGAGACGCTGGAATTGCTGCGGGAAAAATTGGACGACGAGATGCATGAACTGGCCCAGGCCGAACTGGACGCCGCAAAGGCGGACAAGGAACGGTTGGAGGCGGAGCTGCGTATTTTGCTGCTGCCCAAAGACCCCAACGACGACAAGGACGTCATCATGGAAATTCGTGGCGGCGCCGGCGGCGAAGAAGCGGCGTTGTTCGCCGGGGACCTGTTCCGGATGTATTCGCGCTACGCCGAGTCGCAGGGCTGGCGACTCGAAATGCTGGATTCCAACCCCACGGATCTCGGTGGTTTTAAAGAAGTGGTTTTTAGCATTGCCGGTACGGGCGCGTATTCCCGGCTGAAATTTGAAAGCGGCGTGCACCGGGTGCAGCGAGTGCCGGATACCGAATCATCGGGCCGGATTCATACTTCCACGGTTACGGTGGCGGTATTGCCGGAAGTCGAGGATGTCGACGTGCAGATCAACCAAAATGATTTGCGTATTGATACGTATTGCGCCAGCGGCGCCGGCGGCCAGCACGTCAACAAGACCGAATCGGCGGTTCGGATTACTCATCTGCCGACTGGCGTTGTGGTGCAGTGCCAGGATGAAAAATCCCAGCTGAAGAACAAGGAACAGGCGATGCGAGTTCTGCGGGCCAAGGTGCTGGAAATCGCGCAGGAATCCCAGCGCGCCGAAACGGCCCAGAACCGCAAGAGCCAGGTGGGAACCGGCGACCGCAGCGAACGGATCCGGACCTATAACTTTCCGCAGGGCCGCATGACCGACCATCGGATCGGTCTGACCCTCTACCAGCTGGATCAGGAGTACGGCCGGCTTCATCTGAAAGCGGTCCGCA
>CAZRQI010000186.1:0-3847 GCA_964602025.1 uncultured Veillonellaceae bacterium | reverse complement strand
ATGAAAAAATGCTGGAAACGATCGCCGCCGGACCGGCGTTCCAGCCGGGGGACAGGGTCGTTCACAGCATCCTGGGCGCGGGGGAAGTGGTCGATATCGACCGTGACAAAGCCGCTTACGCGATCCGGTTCGATGGCCTTGATACGCCGCGAAAAATCAATTTTACGGCGAAACTGGACCGGGAAAACCAGAGCAGTACTCCTGAACAAAGTCGATAAACGCTTTGCAGGCGGGCGGCAGAAAACTGTTCGGATTCCAGACCAAACCGATGGTCACATGGATTTGCGGATTGAGCGGGACGGTGACAATGGCATCCGTGTCATTGACGGCAATGGCTGGCAGGAAAGAAATTCCCGCGCCTTTGGCGACTAATGCCTTGATGGTCAGAAATTGGTTGGTGGAGATCTCGATTTTTGGTTTCAGACCGGCTTCGGCATACGCGTTCAAAATGATGGATCGCAGGACGAACCCTTCGTTATATAGAACTACCGGCTCCGTTTCCAACTGCTGCAGAGTAAGGAACGGTTGCCCGGATAATGGATGGCCCAGCGGCAGACAGACGACCAGTTCCTGTTGCGTAACGGGAATGCTGTTCATGCCCGGCATATCCGTCAACGGGAAGATGATTAGGCCGGTGTGGATTTTATCCTTTCTTACCGCCTCCAGCGAAGCGAATGAGCCCCCGTCGATGATGCGCATATCGAGCGAGGGGTATTTTTTTTTGAATCCGGCGAACAATGGCGGGAAAAAATAGGCGCCGGTCATTGGCGGGACGGCAATGGTGAAACTGCCGCGTTTCAGATCCTTGTATTCGGCCATGATCGACCGGGCGGATTGAAACTGCGCGAGAATATCCCGGGCCAGCTTCCATAACACTTCGCCTTCGGCGGTGACCGAAACCGGTTTTTGATTGCGGTTGACAAGCCGCAGGCCCAATTCTTCCTCCAATTTGTTGAGTGTTTTGGAGATGGCGGGTTGGGAGACATACAGTCTTTCCGCGGCGGCCGTAAAGTTCTTTTCCTCGCAAATGACCGCAAAATATTCCAAATCTCGCAAATCCAAAGTTCTCACATCCTTCGCACAATAACCTAAAGTTATCGCTGCATGACTATATGATATTTTATTTATGGCTGATTCACAACTATAATTAAAACAAATAAGATTACTCTGAAAACTGCAGAGGAAATCGAGCAGGAAAGGCCGGTGAATTTACATGTGGACAAATGCTGAGCCCGCCGAAATGATTTCGACTCGGGATAAACTGGGGGAAGAGGCCTATCAGGAACTGTCTGGCTACTACCGGGCCATTAAAAAATTTCCGGTAATCAAGGCGGATTCCCAAAAAAGCGAGTCCCTGCTTTCGGATTTGGAAAAAGAATGCGTCCATAAAGTTCAGGACTAAAAGGAACCTTTGTTTTCCGAAGGATTCCGTCCTTGTGCGACGGGCGCTTGCAATGCTAAAGAATGAAAAGGGCTGTGTTGAAACGATTTGATGTTTCAACACAGCCCCTTTTTGAATTGCGGCGTTCAAGTAACCGGCGGAATCATCCCGACTCCGTCGAGGACCAGGCGCGGTCGGTAGGGATATTGTTCTATTTCGCAGGATGTAGTGACGCCCGAAAGGACCAAAACCGTGTCGAGGCCGCTTTCGATCCCCGCCACGATATCGGTGTCCATGCGATCGCCGATCATGGCGGTTTCACCGGAATGGATGCCTAGGATTTGCAGCCCGGTGCGCATCATCAACGGGTTGGGTTTGCCGACATAGTAGGCGCTTTTGCCTGTTGTAAGCTCGATGGGCGCGACGAGCGCGCGGCATGCCGGCAGGATCCCGCTTTCGGAAGGCCCGGTGAGATCCGTGTTTGTGCCGATCAGTTTTGCGCCGTTCAGAACATGATTCATCGCTTTGCAGATGAGACTGTAGTTGTAATTGATGGTTTCGCCGATGATCACATAGTCCGGGTCAACATCGTTGAAGGTGATGTTGGCGTCGTGCAGGGCGTTGAACAGGCCGGGTTCGCCGATGACATAGGCGCTGCAGCCGGGGCTTTGATGACTCAGGAATTTGGCGGTTGCCAAAGCGCTGGTGTAAAAATGGCGCTCATCCACTTCCAGGCCCATGCGGCCTAACTTTTGCTGCAGTTCCCGCGGTGTTCTGGCGCTGCTATTGGTTAAAAACAAGAATTCCTTGTTTTCCCGATACAGCCAGGTCACGAATTCTGTGACGCCTGGCAGCAACTGGTTGCCTTTGTAGATCACGCCGTCCATATCGCATAAAAAGCCTTTTCTGGATCGCAGTGCTTCCATGTGTTCTCTCCTCTCCAAATCACATCGTAGAGACAGTTACCGATTGCGGGGAAACTTAAAATCGTGCATTAGTTGCTCGGCGGCATTGTTGTAATCATTATTATAGTTGTGATTGATGCACCGGTGTGTTTCGTGCAGTCGGGTGCCAAACGACCAATTTTCGAAGGAGCGGGGATGGGTGTCGAGGATCTGTTTTACATAATCGCGCAAGGGCGGCGGCAGGATGGCACAGCAACTGGGGCAGCGTATCAAGCGCAGTGGATTCTCAATGTGGTCGATGCGTTTCCGGTATTCCGAAAGCCTTACGGAAAAAACTGTGCCGCAGTGTCCGCACTTGAAATCAAAATAATCCAAATCGACCACACCTACTTTTTGCGAAACTTAATATTTAAACAGTATTCCACATACAGGGACAGGTTCCTTCCATTCGTCTGGAGATTTTCTAAATTATTCAAGAGCGACGGGATGAATTGCAAAGTGCCAAAATTTTGCGAAATAGAACAAAAACAGAGGAGTTGCGCCGAAAAAACGATTTTCCGCGCCCCCTCTGTTTGGTTATTTGTTTACGTTATTGAGCAGTCGGTTAAGACAATGGCTATAGTTCTCAGAAAAATAATGGCTTTTTCTTGAACGGAAAGGCGGGATTCTGTAAATCTAGTCGGGGTTAAGCCGGGGTTAATTATGGCGATTGGTTGACTCGTCGTAGTGGAAGCCGATTATTTTGGGGTAGAGAATCAATCCCAGGCCAAAGCCAATAAAAAAGGTTAACAATGGGAAGGTTGCACTGCTTTCGTTGCCCATTCGAGGCGCCTCCTAGCATTGGAAAAATTTGAAATGGATCGCTATTATCGTACCATGAGAGTGTGTCAAAAAGGTGTCAAAAAAATAGCGGTGCGGATAAAAATCCTGTACAGGAGCGGGCCTGGCGGCGGTGAATGAAATGCAATCCGTCGCCGTGCAGGAAGAAATGAAAAGGCAGCGAAGATGTACAGTGTAACTTTCGGAAATGTCTATTCAGCGGAGACAGGATCAATCACACGCCTGTTTTTGGAAATGAGGGGATAAATTGAAGGAAAAAGGGGTATTCGCCGATTGGGCCAAGCGGATCGGCAAAGGAAAGCTCCAGGCGTATCAGGATTCTTTCGCCCGCACTTTCGGTATCAGCATGTGCCTATGGTCGCTGACAGGCAAACCCTTAACCATCTGGTCGAATTCTTCGATGTTCTGTCATTACATGATGAAGAACAACCGGAACCGCTGCATCCAGGAACGGGAAAACGTGGCCAGGTCGGTTTTGGCCCAGGGTGAGACGCGAACTTTTAAATGTTACATGGGACTGACTTTTTTCATTTCACCGATTTATTATCGCGGCAAGATCATTTGCGTCGCCTATGGCGGAAGGTTCCGTCTGGAAGGTGACAATATCGGCGTGGACAATAAGCTGGCGGAAAACGTGAAGGTCATGTCGGAACAACAGCTGGCGGATATGCTGGAGCTGTTGCAGAACACGTTGGAGTTGCTGGCGTTCGACACGGCGACG
>CAZRQI010000185.1:0-3852 GCA_964602025.1 uncultured Veillonellaceae bacterium | reverse complement strand
CCCAGATGGCAGGGTTCGTGGAAGGTGATCGTCGCATTGGTTTTCTGGCGCGGCTGATAGCCGACCTTCACCAGGTACTCGGTCAGGTCCATGACTTTTTTGCTGAAGGCTTCCGCCCGGTCTTTCCATTCCGGGTCGTCGGCGAAGTATTTGCCGAAGTGCTTCAGGGTGCTGCTGCAGCTGGCGCAGTCCGTGACGATGATGTCGGCGTTTTCGAACAGGCGGATATTTTCTTTGGCCATGTTGAAAAAGTCGTCCTGCATGCCGTGGGCGATGTGCAGGAGCCCGCAACAGGAATTGTCGGGGAATTGCGGTTTCGTGACGGAAGAAAGGATTTCCCGGGTTCTATTGGCCGCATCCGGGAACATCATTTCCATGCCGCAGCCTCGGAAATACGCCACGCGGGAATCGGACGACACAGCAGGGGCGGGGCGGTCGACAGGAGCGCCGAGAGCCATCGGACCGGCGAAAGCGGCCGTGTATTGATCGCGCGTGAATTCACAGGGAACCACGCCGAAGGGAATCAGTTTGTTGACGCCGACGGCCCGCATGACGCCGAGCGCGCCGGACGACAGGCGGACCAGCAGCCGGTTTTTCATCAGGGCGCCGAGCACCTTGTATTCGAGGCTGACGTTGCCGGAGGTTTGGGCCAGATACTGCCGGATCGCCATCATGGCTTCGTCGGTCTGGACTTTGGTCGGACAGTTGTCGACGCAGGTACGGCACAGCAGGCAGAAGTTCATGGCTTCCTGCACTGCCGGCGTCGGTTGGATCACGCCGAGCAGCAGGCCCAGGGCCAGGTTGTTTTTCCCCCGGGCGCTGGAGGATTCCACGTCCTTGGCCCCGTAGAGCGGGCAGACCGTGAGGCAGGTTCCGCAGCGGTCGCATTGGCTGACAATTTCCTGGACTTTCCGGAGAAGTTCCTGTTGGCTTTTCATTTGTTTTGGCGGCTCCTTCCCTTAGTTTTCCCAGATCTTGCCGGGGTTCAGGATGCCTTTGGGGTCCAGCGACTGCTTGACTGCCTTGTGGGCAGCGACGCCAGCTTCGCCGAGCGCTTTGACGAGATAGGCTTTTTTGGTGATGCCGATCCCGTGTTCGCCGGACAGGGTGCCGCCGACGGCCAGCGCCTCGTCGAAAATCTCGGCGATGCAATGATGGACTTTTTCGGCGTGTTCGGGGTTGGCCATGTCGCACAGGACGGAGGGGTGCAGATTGCCGTCACCGGCATGCCCGTAGACCGCGATCGTCAAATTGTATTTCTCGGAAATTTTGCGGATACGGCGGATCATGTCGGGGAAAGCGTCGCGGGGCACGGAAATGTCTTCGCCGAAGCGATTGGGGGCCATGGCGCCGATCGCCGAGCTCAGGCCGCGGCGGATCGCCCAGATGTCTTCGGATTCCTGGAAGGAGCCGGCGATGCGAACTTCTTTCACGGAATGCCGGCCGGCGATTTCCTTGATTTTGTTCGCCTGCTCGTCCAGGGCGGCGGTGTCGGGGCCGTCAATTTCCACAACCACGCAGGCGGCGATAGCGGGGTCGAGTTCCAGTTTGCGGTGGCGGGCCACGGCCTGGAAGCTGATTTTATCCATCAATTCGGCCGCAGCGGGGATGACGCCCGATTGCAGCATGTCGTGAATGGTATCGCAGGCGTCGTTCAATTCGGTGAACATCAGTTGCAGCGTGTTGCGCACCTTGGGCATGGGAATGAGACGCAACAGGACTTTGGTGACCACGCCGAGCGTGCCTTCCGAACCGACGAACAGCTGGGTCAGGTTATAGCCAGTGACATTTTTGAGAGCCTTGCCGCCGGTTTGGATGACGTCGCCGTTGGCCAGCACGACTTCCAATCCCATGACATAGTTGTTGGTAACGCCGTATTTGACGGCGCGCATGCCGCCAGCGTTCTCGGCGATGTTGCCGCCGAGCGTCGAATATTTCCAGCTGGCCGGATCGGGCGGGTAAAACAGGCCCTTGGTGGCGCAGTGGTTGTAGAGGTCGATGGTGCGCACGCCCGCTTCCGCCCAGACCATCATGTTTTTCTCGTCCAGTTCGAGGATTTTATCCAGTCGGGTCAACGAGAGGGCGATGCCGCCCTCAAGGGGGATGCTGCCGCCGGTGCGGCCGCTGGAGGTTCCCCGGGGAGTCACGGCGATGCCGTTGGCGTTGGCGATTTTCATGACGGCGGCGACTTCTCCGGTGGTTGCCGGCCGAACCACCACTTCCGGCTGATTCTTGTCGGCGATGGAGACGAATGAAGAATCGTAGGAATAGCCGAAGCGATCGATTTCCGAATCCAGGACATACTCCTTGCCGACGACGGCGCGCAATTGATTTTTGATTTCTTCGGTGACCATCAAAACCTTCCCCCTTGCAGTTGTAAATAAATAGCAGACAATGCCATCAATAGTATACACTATCCCTCCTAATAAATATCACAGAACGGGAAATAAATACAATATAATCTAATGATGTTATCATAAATTGTAGTTATGTATATGCTGAATGGACGTGCTGCCCGAAAAACCATTGACTTGCCCGCAAATCCGGCCAGGAAAGAGCACGAAACATTTTGAAGGGAAAGTTTTCGCCATAGGGGAGGGTTTTGCTGCAAAAACGCGAATTCAATGATAAGAATAAGAACTGCGCGTGTTTTCGCGCAATTCTGCGAGAGAAAGAGGGAGGCTGATCCAGTGGCGTTGAAATTGTTGGTTATCGGGGCAAATCAGGGAAACGCGGAGGAATTGAAGGCGGTCGTGTCGGCGACGGTCGGCGGGGCCGCGGAAATCGTAACGGCAACACTCGACAATTACAAACAGGTCCGGGACGCCGACTTGTACGTGTGTATGGTGAATCGACAGCAAGAAGTGGCAAGTGTGTTTGGCGCGGAAAAAGCCGTCGGGATTGAACTGGTTCCGCCCACGGACTATTTTATCAAGATCAGTCAGATTCCGGCCGGGAATTCTGTAGTTGTGTTCAACAACAGCTCGGCGGGCACCAAGGTGTTGATGGAGTATCTGCAACGGTACAACCTGATGCATGTCCAGTATGAAATTGTACCGTATGATGAATGGCCGGCGCAGCAGGTCGCCGCAAAAATCGCCGCGGCCCGCTACATTACGGGCGGCGTCGCCTATGTCGGCCCCGGGAAAACCTTGTATGCAAGCTTTGGCGGGTCGTTGTCGCCGGAGGCGACGGTTATCGTCAGCCCGTCCCGGATTGCTACCGCCACGTCCATCAGTCAATTGGCGCATGTTTTTTCCGCGCTGTATCATAAAAAATCGATTGACGAACTGACGAAAGTGTCAAACTTTCTGAAAGAAAAGATGGCGGAACTGTCGGCGCTGGCCATGAAGGTGGCGAATTCCGCCGCGCAATGCATCGGCAACACCCGGGATTTGGTCGTCACGATCCAGGCGCAGCTGCAAAATCAGTCGGCGCGGATGCAGGAAACGACGACCGATTCCAAGACGCTGGTCGGCGCGGTTCGCAATATCGATGCGGTGTCGGATACGATCAAAAACATCGCTTCCCAAACCAATCTGCTGGCGCTGAACGCCGCCATCGAGGCGGCGCGGGCCGGGGAAGCCGGCCGGGGATTCGCGGTGGTCGCGCAGGAAGTCCGGAAACTGGCGGAACAAAGCAACAACTCGATTGTAACCATCCAAAAATCGATCGGCGACGTGCAAACCATCGCCGGACGGATTGCGCCGGCAATGGAAGGCACTGTGAAGGTTTCCGGCGAGATTCAGACCAAGATGAATGATATCCTGGCCAGCGTCGAGGAGGAATCGACGGCAGTGGATACGTTGGCGAAAGAACTGCAGCAATTATCAGGCATTAGCGAGCAATTAT
>CAZRQI010000184.1:0-3900 GCA_964602025.1 uncultured Veillonellaceae bacterium | reverse complement strand
TAGTGCAATTGTAACACAACAACAAGAATGCTTCAACATGCATCGACTTACCGCCGCCATACCCACAACCCTCTCTACTGACACTCGATCACCAAACTGAACACCAATACTTCAAATTTCATCCACCAACGCAAAAAGCTCCTCGGACGGAAATCCGAAGAGCCCTAATTGTTCTATGGTGGGATCAACTTACTGTAAGCGCATCATTACCGGTAAACAACGGACGCTTTTCGTATCGCCTTCAGTCGGCATCGCTAATTTTCACATTTCATAGTTTCACTATTTTCCCATTCTGCAAAATCAATGATCTCGACAACAACATCTCGTAAATCGCTTACATCGGGGACACTCCGTTTCCGCTCTTCCGACAAGCGCGGAACGATCTTTTCTTCGGCTTCTTCCGCCGTGCATTCCACCCAAAAATAATCCATTGGCTTAGTATTGTTCTTCGCATCAGCCGCCCTGTCCGGCCACACTAATATTGCGCGCACAATCCCCACCTCCTGCTTGGCATGGGCGAAATCCAATGGGTGTGCAGTCAGATCCTAGGGAACCGCTGAAATCGTTAAACGACAACTATTCTTGCAAAAAACCAATTCAGGCGTCATAGCAGATGTCTGCTTCATAATTTACATCACGATAACCGTCTGGCGCCGATACATTTCTTTTGCATCGACCGAACCGTTCCTCAGATGCCCTGAGCTCATTGTCAGCTTGCTTACTCAAAATCAATAGTGTATTGCACTGATTATCTATAATGGCTGCTTTTTCAAGATTCCTGTGTAGTCACTTGCTCCTGCATGCGCCTTTTTGCGAAAAATGGACATGTTTCCATCTTCGCTGAGCCAAATTGTCGCATTGCCTGGCACCGAAAAAATCGGGTCGCCAATTGGAATCGTTACTTTACGCGTTGCCTGATCATAAGTTCCGACGAAGCGCTTCCAGGCAACATTGTTGTTTCGATAGTAAGGACGCATTTCACCAAAGGCAAATACCAAATCCAGCTTGTTGCCGGAAATTTTCTCAACCACAATCACGACATCACGCTTGATCCTTACATTATCGCCATAATAAGTCCACTCATAAGTACCAAGCCAGATTCCCGAAAACGCAGCCAATTCCGCCGCCACATCAGCAGCAGGCGCTGCAATGTTGACTTCCTTCGGCAAAGGGGCATCCGTCTTGAGCTTCGGCATTGGCGCTGCCTGTACCACACTTGCGGTCAAAACAAAAATTATCACCAGTAACAGCAGAATTACTTGCTTTTTCATCAATCGTCCTCCTCGTATCCAAAATAAGTCTATTTATTGGGCAGCAGCAGTTCCGGCATATTTTACAAAAAATTCGGCTGCCCGTTTGGTCATCGCATAATATTCATAGGAATGTTGCCAAGGCCCATAAAATGACTCGACTTTCTTCCCTTGGCCTTGCAGCGATTTTTCGTAGGCTTTAAGGCTCGAAGCCGGCACGGTGGAATCAAAATCACCGCCAACTAACAGGAGCGGAACCGCAATCTTTTTGTCGGTACCCGCAGCACGCGGCAAGTAAGGTTCTATCGCAACAACGCCTGCAAGTTTAGAGTTGTCGGCAGCTACATTTAATACCGCTGCGCCACCATTCGAGTAACCCCATAGGCAAATTTTGTCGGCTTTTATGTTTGGCTGACTCTTTGCCAATTCTATCGCATCATTGATCTGCCGCATCGCCTTGCCGCTCGTCACGCCATTTGCGGTGGCATCATAAGACAATGCCACAACGACAAAACCTTCTGAGGAAAACTTTTGAGCCACATTCAAATAACTTTTTATAGCAGCCGGGCCGTCAAATCCTAAATAGCCGTGCGCAAGAATAATCGCCGGAAATGGGCCGTCACCAACCGGAACCGTAACGATGGACTTAACCTTGATGTTGTTGGGACCGACATACTCTACTGGATTTTCGCTCGGTGCAATGCACTCAGCATCATATTTTTCCGCGATATCAACAGGGCGATCAAATACGCTTGGACACGTCCTGTATTTTTCTTTACATACTGCAATTAGCAATTCGCGGACCTGTGTTGTATTTAATCGATTAAAAATCTCCCAGCTTTCAATTAACTCTACCGATAAAAGCTTCCCCTCCGAAGCAGGAGATTGTCCAGTCAATGTTTCAACTGGAACATAAACGTTAATTAACTCATCAAACTGGTCTATTAAATCTACATCTGTATCTGTATCATAGATAAAAACATCACTGCTATGGCAAATATCACACGTTCCAATTTTATTTGGGATTGAAGATCAAATTATTTCCCTGTATGCCCGATCAGCCAACAATGCACTGAAAGAATTAACTCAAGCTACTAAAAAAAGACTTACCACTGTTGATAAAGTGTCGCAGGATATCTCTAAACAAGCCCCGCATATAAAAAACGATGATAGCAACGACTCTTAATAAACACGCAGTCTTTTTTGCTTTTTATCACTTGCAATTATAATGACTGGTTGTTTTTGCTGCCCCAACAGCCCGCTTGCTCCAAACAAAAATTTCAAAACGATCGCCAACCCGATCGCCAAATCCATCAAACTTCATCTGCCAATGCAAAAGGCTTCCAGCCACGAATTGGAAGCCTTTCTTGTTATGTATAAACTTAATAATCATGATCAAAAAATGAGTTGCAGTATTTTTTGATCATCAACTATTTAGTTATTTACCAAGTAATCTCAAAAAATCAGCAGCATTTAGCGGTTTGCTAAAAAAATAGCCTTGCGCGAAATCACAACCGATTCTTTTTAAAAATGACAGCTGTTCTGCCGTTTCCACACCTTCTGCAACCACTTTCAATTTCATTTTTTTTGCCATCCCCACAATGGCATCCACAATTAATACACTATCTGTTGTTCCACTTTCATTTATGTCCTCAATAAAGCTTCTGTCTATTTTTATTTGATCAACCGATAGGGATTTCAATTCTGCCAACGATGAATACCCTGTTCCAAAATCATCTATAGAAAGCCTTACTTCCATCTTATTTAATTCCTGAAATATTTTTTTAATCTCTTCGATGTTTTCCATCGAAACACTTTCAGTAATCTCCAGGACCAGGCATTTTGCGTTCAACCCCGTTTCAAGCAGGCTCTCACGGACAATATTCACAAAATCAGGGTATATCAATTGATTTGCTGATACATTTACTGAAATCATAAGCCGGTCGACCCCATAACTCTGCCACGCAGTATGTTGCCGACAGGCTTCCTGTATTACCCACGTGCCTATTTCAACGATTAAGTTTTTGCTCTCGGCAATTGGAATAAACTTTTCTGGCGAAACTGATCCAAGCGCCGGATTATTCCAGCGCAGCAATGCCTCAACGGCAATTGTTCTACTTTCTATTTCAAGTATTGGCTGGTAATTGAGAGTAAACTCGCCAAGTTTCAAGGCATTTTGCAGTTCTTTCTCCAGAACAAAATCTTCAGTAATTTTTATTAGCATTTGGTCATCAAACAATTCGTAGTCACGTTTTTTGGTCCGTTTATTCTCGTAAAGAGCAACATCCGCGTTTTTAAACAAGGCAGGGACTTTATCTCCATTATCCGGAAAAACCGATACTCCAAAACTGGCATTTACTCTGTAGGGTTTTTCTCCCACAATCAAATCGTGAGGAAACAATCGTGCATATCGACAGATAACAGCATCCATCTCATCCGCAGTTTGAGCAGACTCCAATAAAATAAGAAACTCATCGCCTCCCAATCGGGCGATGAGTTCTCCATCTTGCTGCTCTTCTTTTAATCGTTTTGCAAACGCAACCAGCAGTTGATCTCCAAACCAGTGTCCCAAATTGTCATTAAAGGCTTTAAATCGATCAATATCGATAAAGATTACTGCAATTTTGCGTCCGTTTTCTTTTGCCTGTAC
>CAZRQI010000183.1:0-3983 GCA_964602025.1 uncultured Veillonellaceae bacterium | reverse complement strand
ATGTCAAACCGCTGCTTCAGTTCTTCCAGACAGTCGCCGATCACACCCAGCAATTTTTTGCTGTACCCCGCATGATATTCCGACGCGGACATCACGCCGATCGGCCTCCCCATGACAATGACCTGGGAGCGGGCATTGCCGGTGGGTTTCAGCAGCACCGGATTCATCTCGACCGCCGGTTCCAGTCCCGCGGCCTCTGCCTGGGCCACCTGCGCCCTTCCCATTTCGCCGCCGGCGGGCGTGACATACGAATTCAGGGCCATGTTCTGCGCCTTAAACGGCGCCACGCGGTAACCGTCCTGAAGGAAAATCCGGCACAGCGCCGTGGTCAGGATGCTCTTCCCGACATGGGAACTGGTCCCCTGAAACATGATCGTCTTGGCCATCAAACCGTCCCCTCCATTATTGCCAACGCCTGCCGCTTGATCTCCACCGGCAGGCCGCAAACCACCCAATACACCTCGGTCGCCGCCTGGGCGGCCTTTTGATTGACCAGTCCCGCCAGATCGCGATATTCCCGGGCCAGCGCATTGTCCGGCACGATCCCGTCGCCGACTTCGTTGGTCACGAACAACACCACGCCGGGAAAACGCCCCGCCGCTTCGAGCAAGCGGTCCACCGCCGCCAGCACGGAATCACGGCGCAACGGGACCGGCGCATCCTCCGGCTGAGCCAGCAAGGCGTTGCTGGTATAGACCGTCAGGCAGTCAAACAGGATCAACTCGGCCTGCTTGGCCGCCGCGATGGAGTCAATGGCGTTTTCCGCCTGCGTCGGCGCCTCGTAGGTCTGCCATTCCGCCGGCCGTCGCCGCCGGTGCAGGGCCACCCGCTCGGCCATCTCGCCGTCGCCGACCTCGGCCGTGGCGAGGTAGGCCACCCGCGGTCCCGCCTGACGGGCCAGTTTTTCCGCAAACGCACTCTTGCCGCTGCGGGCGCCGCCGGTGATCAAAATGATTTTCGCCATTACCGGTTCCCCTTTCGTCTTTGACGATTCCCGGCGCAATGGCCGACGAAACGTCGGGCCGCCGCCGGATTGCCGGCAAAATGAATGTGCAGGTATGACGCCAGCACGTTCCCGTCGACATAGCCGGCCGGATACTCCGCCCCCGTCCGGTTCTTGCGGAAACGGAAGGCGGGTGTGACGGTCTTGCTGGAACCGTCCTCCTCCATGCGCGAAAAATGAAACTCATGCCCGCGCAAGGTTTCGCCGAGCGCGCAAAGCACGTTGTCGGCCAAAGCAGTCGCTTCGACATATCCCACCGTCTGCAGTTTTTTCTCCATCCGGCAGATCTGTGGAATCAGCCCTGTCATCGGATACTCCGCTCCGTCAAACGCTGCGACCCGGCGGCACAGATACATGTAGCCGCCGCATTCCGCCACGATGGGAACGCCGGCCTGCGCCGCGGCTCGGATATCTTGCCGTATTGATTCATTGGCAGCCAGTTGTTCCAAAAACATCTCGGGAAAACCGCCGCCAAACAACAGGCCGTCCACATCCGGCAGTTTTTCGTCGCGCAACGGGCTGAACGGCACGATCGCTGCGCCCTGTTCCTCCAGCACCCGCAGGCTCTCGGGATAATAGAACGAAAACGCCTCGTCCTGAGCCACGCCGATGCGGCAGGAACGCTGTTCCGGCAACGGCGGCTCGGCCGGCGGTTCCAGCAATGGCGCCTGCGCCGCAATCTCCTGCAATGCCGCCACATCGAGGCTGCCGGCAATGGCGGCATGGATATTGGCCAACACGGTCTCCGCCGGATTCTCCGTCACCGGCAACAGGCCGAGATGCCGCTCCGGCACCTTCAGACTCTCCGTCCGCCGGATCACGCCCAGCACTCGCACGCCAATGCGATCCAGCGCCTCGGTCACCATCCGCTCATGCGAATCCGAACCGATCTGGTTCAAAATGACGCCAGCCAGACGAATCTCCGGGTCGTACGTTTGAAACCCGAGGACCACGGCGGCAATGCTTTCGCCGGCGCTGCGGCAGTTCACGACCAGAACCACCGGCGCCCGCAGCAACCGGGCGATGGCCGCCGTACTCGCCACACCGCCGCGCCCGCCGTCAAACAGTCCCATCACGCCTTCCACCACGGCGAACTCCGCGTCGCGGGACGTATGCTCAAAAATCGACAACAAGCGCTCCGTCGGCACCAGCCAGCTGTCGAGGTTGTGACAGGGCCGGCCCGAAGCAAGCGCATGATAACCGGGATCGATATAATCCGGTCCCACCTTGTAGGACTGGACCTTCAGGCCTCGCTGCCGCAGCTCGGTCAGCAGGCCGTTGACAATCGTCGTCTTACCGACACCGCTCTGCGTGCCGGCGATGACCAACCGGGGAATCTTCGTGCCGCCGCTCAATACTCCACGCCCCACCTTCCCAGAATGCCCCGGCTCATCGGGTGTTTCACCGCGGCGCATTCCGTTGCTTCCTCCGCCAATGCCAACACCGCCGCCGGCATATTGCGGCCCGTCAAAACCAGCCGCAGGCTCGAAGCGGCCTGCTCCAGCCACTCCAAGACCTGCGCGGCATCCAACAACCCCTTATTCAGGGAATGACTGATCTCGTCGAGGACAAGCAGATCCCATTGCCCGGACTCCGCTGCCTGTTGAGCGCACCGGAACGCCTGGCCGGCGAAATCGTTCTCCGGCCGCCGGTTCTCGCGAAAACAGGTTCCGCAACGCCGACACAGACCCAATCCCCGGCCGATTTCGGCCGAATGCGGACAACCGGCGCCAAACTGGCGGATCTCCAGGCGTCCCTTCCAATATGGCGCCGCCGTCAGTTCGCCGGTGTAGCCGGTCCCCTTGAGGAATTGCACGACCAATACCCGTTCGCCGGCTGCAGCCGCCAAAACAGCCCGCCCCATGGCCGAAGTCGTTTTCCCCTTGCCGTTGCCGGTGATGACCGTGATCCGGGGTAAGCAGTCCACTACGCCTTCGGTCCCATCATGTACAGAATGGCATTCAGGATCGACGCCGCAATCGGACTGCCGCCCTTGTTGCCCAGCACCGTGATGAACGGCGCGTTCGATTTCTCCGCCAAAATTTCTTTGGATTCGGCGGCGCCGACGAACCCGACCGGCACGCCGATCACCGCCGCCGGACGGACGTTTTCCTCCGCCATCAGCCGGAACAGCTCAAACAGCGCTGTCGGCGCATTTCCCACCGCGACCACGGCGCCGTCCATTTTATGGCCAAAAGTCCGGAACGCGGCCATCGACCGGGTGATCCCCTGCTGTTTTGCCAGCGCCGCGACTGCCGCATCAGCGATCAGGCAATGGACCTGGCCGCCGTATTGGGCCAGCGTTTTCTTGCTGATGCCCGTGCGCACCATCTCCACGTCGCAAAAAACGTCGGCGCCGCCGCGTAGGGCAGTCATCGCCGCCTCCACCGCTCCCGGCTGGATACGGATATGGTTCGCGTAATCCGGATCGCCCGCCGCATGAATCACGCGGGAAAATATTTTCGTTGAAGCCTCGTCGAGATTCAGCCCGGACAAATACGGGGCGATCAGGGCCATGCTCCGGGTCTCGATTTCTACCGGATCCTTGATGAAATTCATGAACGAATCCCGCTCCTTTGTATATATTCAAGTAAACCGGCCACGGAGTCGAACACTTGGTCCCCCGTCAACGGCGGCCGCTGTACGACCACGATTGTCAGGCCGAGCACCATGGCTGCGGCGATTTTTGCATCCGTGCCGCCAACCGCGCCGCTGTTTTTCGTCACCATCACATCCGCCCGGTATTCGTTGAACAATGCAATGTTCAGTTCCTGGGAAAACGGGCCCTGCGCCGCAACAATATCCGCCGGCGTGAATCCGGCGGCCAGACAGGCGGCAATGACATCCGGCTGCGGCAATACCCGGGCGATCAGGCGGCAATCCGTCCCGGCCGCCGCTTTGCGAAACAAAGTCAACGTGTGGCTGCCCGTCGTCAGAAAGATCGTCCGTCCCGCCCGAACCGCCAGTTCCGCCGCTTCCG
>CAZRQI010000182.1:0-4061 GCA_964602025.1 uncultured Veillonellaceae bacterium | reverse complement strand
ATTTTCATAAATCTTTGATAAACTTTTTCCGACTGGGCTAATTAAGAAGTAATAAAGAAAACGATTGTTTAATAGGTTTCCGGGACGGATGATTACAAGCGATGACGCCACAGCCCCCTCAGTAAATGGATCAACCATTGCTGTTTTCCCTAGCGTAGCGCCACGCAGGCAATAAACTAAATCGCCTGCTTTGATCTTCCCACTCCGAAGTGAGTCAAATTTCTCCCGGGTGATGAAATTCATTTCCCTTGCCGAAAGTGTTCCGTCAAATTGAATATGGCCAGTATTTATCCAAGGTATACCCGAAGCGACGTATTCACTTCGATTCGGATAATTCGTTCCGCGATCGCCGTTTTCAAAAAAACACACATTCCCCAACATTGTCTCCACCCAACCCTCGCCCTGCTGTGTGAACACCGACTGCAGATAACTGTCGAAAACCTCCCGGGCATTCTTCAGATTCTGCTCGGCGTTGGCTTTGGCGGTGGCGATACCGTCAAAGGCTTCGTCGAGAATGGCGACGATGCGTTGCTGCTCGGAAAAAGAAACTGGATAAAAGAATTCAATAGGTGATAAGTTTGCGCGAGTAATTTGTGGCTGTGCTGCCCCTGTAATAGCCCTAGAAATATCTACGCCCCCGCGAAAAAGATATTCGAGAAATTTCAACCCAACCGCTCCATCTTTGGGCCTTACAACCATTGCATTTCCAGTAATCCATGACTGCGGCTGAGAAATATTGACCGACCCACAGGTTGCTCCACGACAGGTAATTAATAGCTGTGCTTCTTCATGATTAAATTTGCTATATCGTCCTATTATGCCATTCGCCCCATAGACAGGATATTCACCGTCACCTATCATTTCTTTACACGAAATAGTTTTCGGTTGATACATCTCGCAAGCATCGCCCAATGTTGACTTGTTCCAGCCCACTTTCATAGCATCCCCCGAATGTTCGCCAGCACTTCGGCGCTTTCGGCGTCCAGCGCGGCGATCTCATCCAAAATCTCCGCCGGGCTGCGCAGAACGACCTCCTCGCCGCCGTTCGGATTCTTCACCGACAGATCGTAGGTCGCCGTGTCGATGCCGGTCACATCCACCGACCAGGACTTCGCCGAGTCGGCGAAAGTTTGCTGCAGCTCGACGAATTCCGCCAGATCGTCGTCGTTCAGCGGATTGGTCTTGCCGAGGTTACGGCCCGGATTCAGCTGGTAGTACCAGACCTTGCGTGTCGGCGCTCCCTTCTCGAAAAACAGCACGACGGTCTTGACGCCCGCGCCGAGGAACGTGCCGCCGGGGCAGTCCAGCACGGTGTGCAGGTTGCAGCTCTCCAGCAGATGTTTGCGCAACGACACCGAGGCATTGTCGGTGTTGGACAGGAACGTGTTTTTGATGACCACCCCGCCGCGGCCGCCCGCCTTCAAAATCTTGATGAAGTGCTGCAGAAACAGGAATGCCGTCTCGCCGGTCTTGATCGGAAAGTTTTGCTGCACTTCCTTGCGTTCCTTGCCGCCGAACGGCGGATTGGCCAGCACCACGTCGTAGCGGTCCTTTTCCTCGATATCGGCGAGGTTTTCCGCCAGAGTGTTGGTATGCAGGATGTTGGGCGCCTCGATGCCATGCAGGATCATGTTCATAATGGCGATGACGTAGGCTAGGCTTTTCTTTTCCTTGCCGAAGAAGGTATTTTCCTGCAGCGTTTTCAGGTCGGTCGTGGTCAGTCCGGGCCGGCCCGCCAGATAATCGTAGGCTTCGCACAGGAATCCCGCCGACCCGACCGCACCGTCGTAGACGCGCTCGCCGACCTGCGGCTTCACCACTCGGATGATGGCCCGGATCAGCGGTCGGGGCGTGTAGTATTCGCCGCCGTTGCGCCCGGCGTTGCCCATGTTGCGGATCTTGGCCTCGTACAGATAGGACAGCTCGTGTTTTTCCGCCTGGGAGCGGAACCGCAGCCCGTCGATGATTTCGATGACTTCTCGCAGATTGTAGCCGCTTTGCAGCTTGTTCTTGATCTCACCGAATATCTCGCCGATCTTGTATTCGATGGTGTTGGGGCCGGATGCGCGTTGCGTGAAGCCGCGCAGGTACGGGAACAGTTTCCGGTCGACGAAGTCTTTCAGATCGTCGCCGGTCAGCGCCTTGTTGTGGTCGATCCGGCCGCCGCCGTTCCGGGGCGCGGCCCACTGTTCCCAGCGGTACGGTTCGTCCAGAATGTAGCTGTACGTTTTTCCTTCCAGTTCGGCTTCCATGGCCTTGTCTTTTTCCAAGTCGTCCAGATATTTCAGGAACAACAGCCACGAGGTCTGCTCGGTATAGTCCAGTTCGCTGGATGCTCCCGCATCTTTCCAAAGAATGTCGTCGATGTTTTTGAATGCCTGCTCGAACATGGGTCCTCCTTCAGGATATGAATTCGCCGGATCGGGATAATGCGATGAAACACCAGAATATTAATCAATTTCGAGTCGAAACCGGATTTTCCTCCCGGCGGGCGGTGCAGAATTTGTCCTCCGCCATTGCCAGTATAGCGCAATTCGCTGACAATCCCCTGTCAGCGGCGTCGGGTAAAATGAGGATGGGGAGGCGATAAAAATGCTATGGCTGCTCCTGAAACTGTTTGTCTTCTATTGGCTGTCCATATTTCTGAGCCCGCTGCTGGGCGCCGCTTCGTCGTGGTTGTATGCACTGGCGGTTGCCATCCTGATCGCCGAGTACGTTCAGGACAGGCGGCAGGAATCCCATGATCGGGAGCGCGAGGCAATTCAAGCCGACTTCAACAACGCCGGGTCGGCGTGGGATCGCTCGGACGGCGAACCGGTCACGTCCCGGGCGGTGACGGCCAGCGGCAAACCCGTGGCGGAAATGCGCAACGTCGATCTGCAGGAAATGGCGGACGGCAAGCGGGTCGTCGGCGAACTGGAAAACTTGTCGGGGTATTCATTTGACGTGAAACTGCGTGTGAGGATGAAAGACTTGTCGGAAGATGTATTGAGCGAAGAAACCGCCGTGATCCATGATTTGCAGCCACATGACGTCTGGCGGTTCGCAGTGCCGAGCCCATGGCCGGAAACGGCTGGCTTCAGCCTGACCGCCGAAATCGAAGTGAATGTTTAGCTTCCGCCGGCAAAAAACAAGAAGCTTCGCCATTTTCGGCGAAGCCTCTTGTTCTTATCCCAAAAATGCTATCCCGTATATTCACTCGGCTATTTGACGGTTGACCGAAAAAACGCGAAATGATAAAATTTAAGAAAATCAGAAAATCATATTTTATTAAAGCGGGGCGATTGGAATGTCGACTGGATATATCGAAGTGCGAACCAGAAATCAGGTCACTTTGCCGAAAGCATTGGCTAAGAAACTTCAAATTCAAGAAGGGGATTTATTGGAATACAGCATCGAGGACGGAAAAATCATCATTACTCCCAAAACCCTGATACCAAAGGAACAAACTTGGTTCTGGTCCAAAGCATGGCAGCAAGGAGAAAAGGAAGTACAAAAAGAACTCGCCGAAAAGGGAATTGGCAAGGCGGTTACCGCCAAAGAACTTCTGGCGGAAATCACCGATGCCTAACCTATATCGCAGTGACCGCTTTGTGAAAGAACTGAAAAAACTGCTAAAAAAAGGGGTTTTATCCGCACTTCAATTAGAAAAATTTTTACTGCTGATCGAGTCGAATCCGCAGCATCCATCCTTGCGGGCAAAAAAAATCCAAGGCACGGATGAAATCTTTGAAGCGTCGATCACTATGGGTATTCGGGTGACCTTTCAATACATCAAACCAGACACCATTTATTTGCGGAACGTGGGCGAACACGATAAAACTTTGAAGCGAAATTAACGACTCGGTGATGCTCTAAAATCGCCTACAAGGCCCCTGATTTTTTGGCCGGTACGTTTTTCATAATTCATCCCGTCAATGAAACTTTGGATACGAATGATCTCCGCATGAATATCGGACACATAATCCGGCAGCCAGTTATCACCGGCTGCTTTTTTCTCTGTCGACAATCGAGTAGGAGGCTACCCATTATTTGAGTAGCCGACCTCTCACACCACCGTA
>CAZRQI010000181.1:0-4098 GCA_964602025.1 uncultured Veillonellaceae bacterium | reverse complement strand
ACACAAGGCAAGCAGATACTTCTGTGTCCAAGGATTATGAGAAAGGTGAATATTCATCAGATAGTTTGCCCTCTCTTTACAAAAACATAATGTTTAGATGTTTCGTTATTTTGGCGCTATTCCCTGCATGACTTATGGTTTTACAAGACAACCTGTGAGGGTAATGGATCAGGCGCAAGTTTCAAAATTAAATAAATTTCAGAGTATTCACTGTTGCAATGCTGAAGATGGCGTGTTAAAGTTTAAGTGAAAGTTAATTCACATTCATTATACGGGATTGTGTATCGTAACGCAATGTATGGATATTGGCGTATTGGGAGGGATAAACATGAAAAAGAGACTGAAAATATTGATCCCTATTTTGGTCATTGCAGTGGCGGTAAGCGCCTACTTCTTATACTTCAAAAAGCCAATCGACCCGAACCAGGTCAAGGTATCCGGTAACATCGAAGTCACCACGGTCGGAGTGGGTTTCAAAATTGCCGGGCATGTTGACCGTCGCTTGGTAGACGAAGGAGAGACTGTAAAAAAAGGACAGATAGTGGCCAAACTGGAAACCGCCGACCTGGAACTGGATGTTGCCAATGCACGCGCTCAACTGTTGGCTGCCCAGGCAACTTTTGCCCAGCTGGCAAACGGTTCGCGGCCGCAGGACGTGTCTGTGGCTCAGGCGGCGCTGCGCAGTGCGCAGGCCGATAAACAAAACGCGGCAGTCGAGTATGAGCGGATGCGCAGACTTTTCGCCCAGGGCGCCGTATCGGCGCAGGAGCTCGATCGCAGCCAGACTTCCTTTGCTACGGCAAACGCCCGCGCCGATCAAACGGTGCAGCAACTCAGTCTGGTGGTGGAGGGACCGCGACGGGAAGAAATCGATCTGGCCGCCGCCCGGGTTGAACAGATGAAACAGGTGCAAAAATTGGCGCAGACACGGCTGGGGTACGCACAAATCACAGCGCCTGTCGACGGAGTGGTCCTGTCCAAAAATATCGAAGCAGGCGAGTACGTGTCGCCGGGAACGCCTGTGGTGACGATCGGGGACCTGAATCAGTTCTGGCTTAAAGCGTATATCGCCGAGACTGATCTCGGCAGGGTCAAGCTCGGACAAAAAGTGAAAGTTACCACAGATACCTATCCCAACAAGGCCTACGAAGGCAGGATCGGGTTTATTGCGTCAGAGGCTGAATTCACCCCCAAGAGTATTCAGACGACGGAAGAACGGGTGAAATTGGTGTACCGCATCAAGATAAACGTTGAGAACACCTCCCGTGAGCTGAAACCCGGCATGCCTGCAGACGCAGTGATTCAGCTGGGCGGCGAATAGGTCATGGAGGCCATTCGCACCCAGGGACTGACGCAAACATTTGGCGACAACACAGCGGTAAACAACCTGACGCTTACCCTCAAAGAGGGAGAAGTATTTGGACTCGTGGGACCGGATGGCGCAGGCAAGACGACCGTGATGCGACTGCTCGCAGGGCTGATGCCTCCGACGGCGGGAGATGCCTGGGTGTACGGCTGCCATACGGTGAAGGATGCGGAACAGCTCCGGCATCATATCAGTTATATGCCCCAGCGTTTCGGACTATATCTGGACCTGACGGTGCAGGAGAATATCGATTTTTACGCCGACCTGTACAACGTGTCCCGACAGACACGGAAGGAAAAAATCCCTGAACTCCTCGCGTTCAGTAACATGACCGAATTTCGGGATCGTCAGGCCCGGAACCTGTCCGGCGGCATGAAACAAAAATTGGCGCTGGCCTGTGCCCTTGTTCATACTCCTCAAGTATTGCTGCTGGATGAACCGACCAATGGTGTCGACCCTTTGTCCCGGCGGGACTTTTGGCGAATCCTGTATCGGCTGCTAGAAGAAAAGGTCACGATTTTCGTTTCCACGGCGTATCTCGACGAAGCGGAACGCTGTGCGAGAATCGGTCTGCTGCATCGGGGGCGGATGATCCTCTCCGGCACTCCGGACGAGGTGAAGGAGCACATGCGCGGGGCTTTGGTTGAAATCCGCTGCAGCGACCCGAGGGGCGTACTGTCCTCCCTGGTAGCGGCCATGGCTCCCGTGTCGGCCGGGTTGTTCGGTGCGAAGATCCATCTCGTACTGAAAGGGGACGCGGCGGAGGCGCTGTCCGCAGTGAAAGACAAGTTGGCGGACCTGGGAGTACAGGCGGAAACTGAAATTGTTTTACCGTCGTTGGAAGACGTGTTCATTTCGCAGATCATGACTTCCGAAGGAAGTGGTTCCGATGTCCGATAACTGGGAAACGTCTGAATACGCAGTTGCGGTTGAAAACCTCGAAAAGCGGTTCGGGGATTTTCAGGCCGTCAACAAGGTGTCGTTTCAGGTAAAACGGGGCGAAATTTTCGGGTTTCTCGGGCCGAACGGCGCCGGGAAGTCGACCACTATCAGGATGTTGTGCGGTATCCTGGCTCCAACGGCCGGAAAAGCCACAGTGATCGGTTTTGACGTGTTCCGGGAGGCAGAGCAGATCAAATCGCATATCGGATATATGTCGCAAAAGTTTTCACTGTATGAAGATCTGACGGTGGAAGAAAACATCGATTTTTACAGTGGTATCTACCGGATTCCGAAAGAAGATAAAAAGGCGCGCAAAGACTGGGTCATAAAAATGTCCGGGCTGGAAGAGCACCGGAATAGTCTTACTGCCATTTTGCCAGGTGGGTGGCGGCAGCGGCTGGCCTTGGGGTGCGCACTGCTCCATAAACCGCCCGTGATTTTTCTGGATGAACCGACCTCAGGCGTCGATCCGATTTCACGCCGCAACTTCTGGGACCTGATTTACCAACTGGCAGCCGAAGGCGTCACTGTGTTCGTGACAACTCACTATATGGACGAAGCCGAATACTGCGACCGGCTGGCCATGATCTACCGGGGCGAACTGGTGGCCATCGGCACTCCTGACGAACTGAAAATCAGGTATATGAACGCCGACATCCTGAATTTGGAGTGTCCCGATCCGTTCAATATGCTGCAGGTGGTTACCGGTATTTCTGTGATTAAGGAAGCGGCGCTCTTCGGACGCGGCCTGCATCTTACCGTGGAAGACTCGCAGGCGGCAATGCCGGTGATCGTCACGGCCCTGCAGGCGCAAAAAGCGGGCTATACCCGGCTGGAAAAAATCAGGCCCTCACTCGAAGACGTGTTTGTCGCCATCATTGATGCACGCGACAGCCAGACGGGTCTTCAGGCGGTGAGTCTATGAATATCCATCGGATCGTCGCCATCATCCGGAAGGAATTCATCCATATCATCCGGGATAAGCGCAGTTTGGCGATGGCTATCGCGATGCCCCTGCTGTTGATCTTTCTCTTCGGTTCATCTCTGAGCCTGGACGTGGACAATGTGCCATTGGTGATATGGGACCAAAACAGAACAAGTGACAGCCGCGAATTTATTGGCCGATTTACGGCTTCCCGTTATTTTGGCCTGACCGGCTATGTCACTTCGTATACAGAGATTGAACAGGCCATCGACAAGCGCGAGGCGGTCTTGGCGCTGGTGATTCCCCGCGATTTCAGCCGAAAGCTGGAAAGCGGCCATGCTTCAAACGTGCAGCTGATCGTCGACGGCAGTGACGCCAATACGGCTACCATAGCCATCGGTTATGCGCAAATGGTGACAGACGGCTATACCAGTTCCCTCTTGATCAAAACTGCAAAACAACGGGGAGCAAAAACGGCGGTCATCCCGCTGGAAGTCAAGCCGCGCGTGTGGTTCAACCAGAATATGCAGGCAAAGAACTATATCATACCCGGCCTGATCGCGGTCATCATGATGGTCATCGCTGCACTGCTGACGTCTCTGACCATCGCCCGCGAATGGGAGAACGGCACGATGGAGCAGTTGATCACCACGCCGCTGACTCCGGGTGAATTGATCACAGGCAAGTTGACGCCTTACTTCATCATCGGCATGCTGGATGTCGCGTTGGCGGTGCTGATGGGGCAATATATATTCGAGGTCCCTCTGCGCGGCAATGCGGCTCTGGTTTTTGGGGTGGCGGCCCTGTTTCTCCCCGGCGCCCTTACGATGGGGCTGCTGATCAGTATTATGACGCGCTCGCAACT
>CAZRQI010000180.1:0-4111 GCA_964602025.1 uncultured Veillonellaceae bacterium | reverse complement strand
GAACACCGTTTACAAGGAGGATTTCCAAGATGAGCAATAATGCAAAACCCGCCGCCCCGAGCAATCCCTTCGACATTTTTGTCATCGGCGCGCGTAAAGGATTCCAGGTTGCCATAAATAACTTGATGCCGAATATCATGATGGCGTATGTCATTGCGGAAATCCTGAATTTGGTCGGCGCCATGCAGTTCATCGGCAAGATTTTCGCCCCAATGATGGGGATTTTCGGTTTGCCTGGCGAGGCCGTCACCGTGCTTCTCACCACCTGGCTTTCTTCCTCGGCCGGAACCGGTGTGGCCGTGAGCCTGATCACGAAAGGCACTTTGAATGGAACGCACGCTTCTATTCTCATCCCCGCCCTGTTCCTGATGGGGGCGCAGTTGCAGTACATGGGCCGGTTGCTGGGCGTGGCCGATGTGCCGAAGAAATACTGGCCGCTGTTGATGCTGGCGAGTATCCTCAACGCCTGCATCGCCATGATCGTCATGCGGTTCTTTGTGTAAGGAAAAAATCACACACATCATAAAAAAGTTGCGGGAAGAATTTTCTCCCGCAACTTTTTTTGTACCGTAATCAGAAAACAGCAGGGCGATATCAATGGCAGGGTTACGGAAATGTGGCGGCGAAGAAGGTAAGTGCGGCACAGGCGGCGGTTGCATACACAGGCGACGCCGGTGAAGTTTATACGCAAAGGAGACTGGGAATGTCGATTATTGTCAGTGTAGTGCCCAAGTGGAGATTTGACGCGGTGGGAGCGACCGTGCCGGAAACCTGGGAAATGGTGTTTGTCGATGCGGAAGATGATGTGGCGTTGCGGGAGGCTTGCAAAGGAGCCGACGTGCTGCTGGCGCCCTCCGGATTTCAGAAAGTAACCGCCGACTTGTTGCGTCGCAATCCCCATCTCAAACTGGTGCAAGCATCCGGGGCGGGATTTGACGGGGTGGATCTGGCGACGGCCCGGGAGCTGGGGATTCCGGTCGCAAATGTTCCCGGCGCCAATGCCCACGATGTGGCGGAATATACGATCGGCCTGATGATCGCGATGCAAAGGGCCCTGATTGTTGCCGACCGGGAAACGAAAGCCGGTCAATATTCGAAAGTCCGCAAACAGATGTTTTTGCGTGGATTGGGCGATATGCCGGGCAGCACGATCGGTCTGGTCGGCTTGGGGGCCATCGGTCGCCGGGTGGCGGAAATCGCCCGATTCCTCGGCGCCAAAGTGGTGTATTACAATCGGACCCGATTGGCGCCGGCGCAGGAAAACGACCTCGGCATCGAATATCGCTCGTTGCCTGAGTTATTGGCGCAAAGCGATATTGTCAGCCTGCATATTCCGCTGACAAGCGAGACCCGGGGGTTGATCGGCAAAAAAGAAATGCTGCTGATGAAATCCAGCAGCACTCTGATTAATACCGCCCGGGGCGATATTGTCGATCAAATCGCCTTGGCGGAGATGTTGGAAAGCGGCAGGATCGCCGGGGCGGCGGTGGATGTGTTTTATCCCGAACCGCCGCCGGCGGACCATCCTCTGTTGAATCTCTCGCCGGCCGCGAGGGATCGGCTGATCGTGACACCGCATATGGGCGGCGTCACCGCGAATTCTTTCCGCCGGATGCTGGATGGTGCGATCGAAAATATCCGCCGGGTCTGCGATGGCGAAGCGCCCCAAAACGTGGTCAACGGCTTGTAATCAGCGTTCAACAGCCGAAAGACTGTTCGGTCCGTTCGATGATCTCGTCCTGCAGCTCTTTGCTGAGGTTGTGGAAATGGTCGCTATAGCCGGCGACCCGGACAATCAGGTCCTTATACTCGTCAGGATGATTTTGTGCGTCGATCAGCGTCTGCCGGTCGATGACGTTGAATTGGATGTGGTGGCCATCCAGGCTGAAATAGGAACGAATCATCGAGGCCATGTTTTCCAGGCCCCGGTCGCCGGCAACGACGGCCGGGGTGAATTTTTGGTTGAGGAGAGTCCCGCCGGTCTGTAAATGATCCATCTTCGAGGCCGATTTGATGACGGCGGTCGGTCCGCGCCGGTCCGCGCCCTTGTCGGGAGAGATTCCCTCGGACAGAGGTTTTTGCGCCAACCTGCCGTTGGGGCTGGCCCCCATGACCGCGCCGAAATACACGTGGCAGGTGGTCGGCAGCATGTCGATCCGGTAGAAACCGCCTTTGCGATTGGGACGGCCGGTCACTTCATCGTGATAGGCCTGAAACGCCCGGATCATCAACGCGTCGGCGTAGTCGTCGTCATTGCCGTATTTGGGCGTTTTTTCGCAGACCCAGTGATGGAGACGGTCGTGGCCGACGAAATTGTCCTGGAGCGCGACCAACAGCTCGGCCATGGTGAAGCGTCGTTTGTCAAACACGTTGTATTGGATGGCTGCCAGGCTGTCGGTCAGGGTGCCGATGCCGACCCCCTGAATGTAGCTGGTGTTGTAGCGGGCTCCGCCAGCGTTGTAATCCATGCCTTTTTGAATGCAGTCGTCGACGCAGACCGATAGGAACGGCACGGGCATCCGGGTGGCGTACAGTTTTTCGATCATATGGTTGCCCTGGATTTTGATGTCGATGAAGTGGTGCAACTGGCGGCGATAGGCGTCGAACAGCTCGTAGAAGGAGTTAAATCCGTTCGGGTCGCCGGTCTGGATGCCCAACCGGAGGCCGCTGACCGGGTCGAGGCCGTTGTTGAGGGTGATTTCCAGAACTTTCGGCAGATTGAAGTAACCGGTCAGGATATAGGCTTCCTTGCCAAACGCGCCGGTTTCCACGCAGCCGCTGGCTCCGCCCTGGCGGGCGTCGACGATCGATTTTCCGGCGTTCAGGAGTTCCTGAATGATGGCGTCGGTATTGTAAAAAGCCGGCTGCCCCCACCCTTTGCGGGAGATTTCGCAGGCTTTCTTCACGAAGGCATGCGGAGTTTTTTTGCTGATCTGGACGTTGGAGCTCGGCTGGAGCTGCTTGAGTTCGTCCATGGTTTCCAGAATGAGATAGGAAACTTCGTTGACTCCGTCCGACCCGTCGGGGGCGACGCCGCCGGTGTTGAGGTTGGCGAAATCGGTGTAGGTACTGCTTTCCTTGAGGGTGATCCCCACTTTGGGCGGCGCCGGCTGGTTGTTGAACTTGATCCAGAAGCACTCGAGCAGCTCCTTGGCCTGCTCGCGCGTTAATGTTCCGGCGGCGAGTTCCTGCCGGTAAAAAGGATCGAGATGTTGATCGAGCCGGCCCGGGCTGAGGGAGTCCCAGGGATTGATCTCGGTGGTGACACCGAGATGAACGAACCAGTACATCTGCAGTGCCTGCCGGAAGGTCTGCGGCCGGTGGGCCGGGACGACGTCGCAGGTGGCGGCGATCTCCAGCAATTCCCGCCGCCGGACCGGATCGGTGGCGGTGGTCGCCAGTTGGCGGGCCAGCTCGGCATTGCGCCGACCGTAGGTCATGATGGCGTCGCAGCAGATATCCATGGCTTCCAGCTGAATTTTTTTCTCATACGCCTGCGGATCGGCCAGAAAATCCAGCGCGGCGATGGCGGCGCGAATGTCCGCCTGAAACTCCAGGAATCCCTGACGATAGATTTTGCCGTCCAGCACGGTATGGCCCGGGCCCCGTTGCTCCATGAATTCCGTAAACAAGCCGTTTTCATAACACTGTTTCCATTCCGGCGTCATGTGGCGGAAAATGAGTTCGCGCAGGGAACGGCCGCGCCAGTAGGGTTCGATCCGGCTGGCGTGGGTTTGGCGGACGGTGTCGGTCACTTTGAACGAAATGTGCTGGCGGCTGTTCATCACGTCCAGATCCGCCAGTGTGTGGCAACAGAGTTCCGGGAACGAGGGCGCGAATTGCGGTTGCTCGCCCTTTTCGCCGACGATCAGCTCGCCGTCGCCGATCCACAAGGTTTTCGTTTCCAGGATATGACGAAACGTCAGCGCCCGCAAAATAGGAATTTCCACACTGCCGGCGTATTTTTCGTACGCCTCGGTGACGGCGACCGCCCGTTCGATGGAGAGGTGGGGGACGGCGGTGTGGCTTTCCCGGCGCAGTTTTTGGATTCGTTCGTTCATGCCTCGTTCTTCCATATCAATGGCCTCCTATCGTGACGTTGGGATGAACC
>CAZRQI010000179.1:1545-4122 GCA_964602025.1 uncultured Veillonellaceae bacterium | reverse complement strand
CCCGGCCAGGCCAGAGGCAGCGTAACCGTGAGAAACACCCGACTTTCGCTGGCGCCCAGAGTCCGGGCGGCGTCCTCCAGTTTGGGATCGATGCTTTGAAAAGCCGCCTTGACGCTTTGGTACATCAGGGGAAAGGCCACCACGATACCGGCCAGTACGGCCGCATAGGGCGTAAAAATAAGCTGAACCTGAAAGAGGTTTTCTAAAAACCGTCCCACCGGCCCCTGCTTACCGATCAACATCAGCAGAATAAAACCGGTCACCACCGGCGGCAGGACCAGAGGAAGGGAAAATATGGCCTCCAACGCCGCTTTGCCGCCGAACTGCCATCGCCGCATGCCATAGGCGCAGGCCACTCCCAGCACCAAAACGATGGATAAAGAGGCAAAGGCGACTTTGATCGATAAAATTACCGGTTGCCAGTCGATCAGGCTGAACCCTGCTTCATTCATTGGTTGGACATCACAAAGCCGTATTTTTCGAAAATCGCTTTTCCGTCCGGACTGGCGAGAAAAGTCATGAACTCTTCGGCCGTCTTGGCATTTTTGCTGCCGGCCAGGATCGCCGCCGGATAAAGGATCGGCTGATGACTGCCTTCGGGCGCGGTTGCGGCGATTTTCACCTTGCTGCTGGAGGTCGCATCCGTTTTATAGACGATGCCGGCGTCGACATTGGCAGTTTCCACATAGGCCAACACGGTGCGCACATCTTTGGCGAATACGATTTTGTCGGCAACCGCATCCCAGATTCCAAGCTTTTTCAGCGCCTGCTGCGCGTATTGACCGGCGGGAACGACATTTGGCTCGCCGATGCCGAGCTTTTTCACGTCGCTGTTCGTCAACTCTTCAAATTTGGCTATCTTCAACGGCGAGTTTTGCGGCATGATCAGGACCAGTTTGTTTTCCACCAGGTTTCGGCGGGTCGACTTCTGAATCATGTTCTTTGCTTCCAGCTCGTTCATTTGTTTTGGCGCCGCCGAAATGAAAATGTCCGCCGGTGCGCCCTGCTCGATTTGTTTCTGCAGGGAGCCGGACGCCCCCAGGTTGAAGACGAGTTTTACTTGCGGCGCTTTCTGCAGGTAGGCGGCCTGGACATCCTTTAACGCATCTTTCAAACTTGCCGCAGCCGAAATCGTCAGTTCCACCGGTGGGGGTGCGGGAACGGCCGCCGGTTTGGCAGGGGCTGAACCGCCACCACAGCCAGCGAGCAGCAAAGCTGCCGACAACAGCCCGACACTAAGGGAATAAAAGTACTTGCCCATGAGAATGCCTCCTTGCCTGCGTGTATTGGTTTTAGATAACGGGTCAAGCGCCACCAGCCCAACTCAAAAAAACACAACATAACACAACATAACACAACAAAAACTCTATGGCGTTATTATATAGTTTACTGTAAGATAATTGCAAGAGCTGGAAATGTTAGCGAAATGGAAAACAGGGAGGCTTCCGCGATGGAAACACTGTCCTACACGCCGGAAGAAGTGGCCAAGTTGTTAAAAGTGACCCGGTTTACGGTCTATGAAATGATCAAACGCGGCGATTTCCCCGCGTATCGGATCGGTCGAAAAATGCGGATCGAAGCGGTCGACGTGGAAGCGTACATCAAAAAATCCAAAGGAGGCGTCCGGCCAGCGTCCAGCAACTTGCTCCCAGCCCAGCCGGCGGCGTCGGCAACGCCGGAGGAAATGATTATTTGCGGCCAGGACCCCGTTTTGGATAGTTTGACCCGCCACTTGGAAAAACAGCTGCCGCGGGTTCGGATTTTGCGCAACTATGTTGGCAGCATCGACGGTTTGTCAGCGCTTTATCACGGCCGGGCCAATGTGGCGACCACGCATCTTTGGGACAGCGACACCGACTCCTATAACATTCCCTATGTCCGTCGCCTGTTGCCGGGACATGCGGCGGTGATCGTCAATCTGGTGTACCGGACGGCCGGTTTTTTCGTGGCTCGGGGCAATCCGCTCGCGATTCACGACTGGCCGGACTTGTTAAAACCGGGAATTCGATTTGTCAATCGGGAACGCGGGTCCGGCGCTAGGGTCTTGCTGGATGAAAAGTTGCGGGCCGCTGGTTTGGACCGGAATCGGATCGAGGGTTATGACCGGGAGGAGACGAGCCATCTGGCTGTTGCCAGTTGTGTGGCCCGGGGTGAGGCGGATGTGGGCCTTGGAACGGAAAAGGCGGCTCTGCAGGTGGCGAGTATCGACTTCGTGCCGATGCAGGAAGAACGCTACGATTTGGTGATTCGCCGCGAAGATGCCGGTAAGCCGGCGTTTCAGACAATGTTGTCGATTCTCCGTTCCCCGGCGTTTCGAAATGAGCTTTCGGGAATGGGCGGCTATGGTTTGTCGCAGCTCGGGCAAATCATCGCTGAAATTTAACTTCTGGACTGGTCAACGATTTTTCGGGCGTGATTTGAAATAGCAGAGGATGATGATCAATGGAACGATTGATGCCGCCGAAAAACAAACAGGAGCTGCGGAGTGAATTTCTGAGGATTCGCCGCGCCGCCGCCCCGGCGCAACGCGAAATCTGGAACCGCCGAATCGCGGAACTGTTTGCGGGCTGGCCGATT
>CAZRQI010000179.1:0-1483 GCA_964602025.1 uncultured Veillonellaceae bacterium | reverse complement strand
ATGTTCTATGTCGCCACGGCCGATGAAACGGCGACGGCAGGATTGATCGAGGACGCCTTGCATCGGGGCAAACAGGTTTACGCGCCGTTGCTCGGTACGCAATATGGCGAAATGTCTGCCGCCGCCATCAAGAGACCGCAGGATCTTGTCGTTGGCAAATACGGCCTGAAGATGCCGCCGCCCGATTCGGCAACGCTGGCCGCCAGGGAGTCGATCGATCTGATTGTCGTTCCCGGCGTGGCATTCGACCGAACCGGCAATCGCCTGGGCATGGGAGCCGGCTATTATGACCGGTTTTTTTCGCGGACGCGCCATGCGGTCCGGCTCGGTCTGGCCTGGGACTGTCAAGTCGTGGCGGAGGCGCCTTACGAACCGCATGATGTTCGGATGCACTATTTGCTGACGGAAGCTGGACTGATTACTTGCGACTGAAGAGCAAAGGCTAAAATGGAAGAAACCCGCCGACGTTTTGCGTTGGCGGGTTTCTTGTTCAGGGGGTTGTCCATCCTGTTCTGAAAGTCTACTTGCTGCCGCGCCCCGGATTATTGCCGGGTTTGTTATGATTTCCAGGTTTGTCATGATGCGGGTCGGCGTTGTCCGTCTTTTTGTCCGGGCTGTGATCATGGTCCTTATCCTTGTCATTGTCTTCCTGGCCGATTTCGATGCGTATCCGGACCGCTTCGCCCGACAGGCCTATCCGGTCCAGCACCGAAGACGAACGATGAACCGCGTCGGACACCTTAACTCCGAGCTCTTTGGCGATTTTTCCCCACCCCATCTTTTCAGCGTGGCGGAGATGCAGGATGTGGGACAAAGATCGGCCGCTGATCGAGGAGAGCCCTTGGGCGATCGCCATTTCACCGTAGCCGAAATGCTGTTTTTCGCGATGCATGGCGACATCGCAAACCGACAAACTGATTTTTCCGAACTCAATCGACAACATTTTTGTGAAATCGAGATCCAATGGCGAAAATTTGCAATCGGCGGTCGGTTTTGCCTGTGCGGCCGACATCGTTAGCGTGGTGACAAACAGGACGGCGATAAGAAATTTGGCTGAACTTTTCCGCACGAGAATTTCCTCCTTTGTCGCAAAGATTGGAATTCCTGATAGGAAAAATTCGCGATGCCGGAGCAAAATCCTCTTCAGCAAGACTCTCTAGAGGGAGTCGAGAAAATTGGCCAGCAATTTTTCGCCATCGGGGGTGAGAATCGATTCGGGATGGAACTGAAGGCCCTGAATGCTGAATTGCCGATGCTTCATTCCCATGATCAGGCCTTCCTCGTTGGTGGCCGTGATTTCCAGGCAGTCCGGCAGAGTCGAGCGTTCAACGATCAGCGAGTGGTAGCGGCCGGCGGTCAGCGGCTGGGGCAGGTTGACGTAGAGGCCTTGGCCGTCATGTCGGATTTTTGCGGTTTTTCCGTGCACCGGCAATGTCGCCCGGATCACTTTCGCCCCGAAGGATTCACCGATGACCTGATGACC
>CAZRQI010000178.1:3361-4143 GCA_964602025.1 uncultured Veillonellaceae bacterium | reverse complement strand
GCATGACTGCGGAAAAAGACAGCCCGAAAGCCGACGTCTGGCTCGGCGGCACCTCCGATGCCCATGCCCTCATGAAGTCCAAGGGAATCACGGAAGCCTACGAGTCCAAAAATGCCAAAGCCATCCCGGAAGCGTACCGCGACAAAGGCAACGGCTGGTATGGCCTGTATCTGGAAACCCTGGCCATCGGCTACAACGAAGCCCGGTTCAAGAAAGAATTCGAGCCCAAGGGAGTCAAGCCGCCCGTCACGCTGGAAGACCTGCTGAAGCCCGAATTCAAGGGCGAGATCATCACTCCCGATCCCCGTAAATCCGGCACCGGTTTCACCTTCCTGAGCTCGGTCCTGCAACAGATGGGCGAGCAAAAAGGCTATGAGTACCTGAAAAAATTCAAGGGTCAGGTCGCCCAGTTCACACCGTCCGGCTTCACTCCCGCCCAGAAGGCCGGTGCCGGCGAATATCTGATCACCGTCAACTTCCTGGCCGACCAGAACCTCATTTCCCTGAAAGGCCAGAAACTCGTCAGCACCGTGTATCCCAACGCCGGCTGGAGCGTCGTGGCCATCTCCAAGATGAAGAACAAGGCCAACGAAGAGGTGGCGAAAGCCTTCATCGACTACTGCCTGACGAAAGAAGCGGGCGAAATGATCAGCAAGACCACCCACGCGATCGCCTGCCATCCGGAAGTGGCGCCGCCGTCCGGCAGCAAACCGCTGAAGGATCTGCCGCTGTTCAAGGCCTACGATTTTGAAAAGGCCGGCGCGGCGAAACAGCAAATGACC
>CAZRQI010000178.1:0-3351 GCA_964602025.1 uncultured Veillonellaceae bacterium | reverse complement strand
ACAAGTTCTTCGGCCTGTAATCCACCGACCCTATCCGTACTCCTGCCGGAGAGTCCGGCAGGAGTACCCCTATCTTCCTGTAACTTGAAATGCTGTGGGGGACCGAACACATGAAAGAAACGGCTATCGGCCATGAACGGACCGGTTGGCGGCGGGAACTGAAACTGCTGCTGCGGGAGCCGCCGTTATTGCTCAGCATCCTCGTCGTATTCGGCTTTTTTGCCCTGTTTATCATCTATCCGTTTATAAAGCTGCTCTGGGTGCCAACCGCCGCCGACTGGGTCAAGGCGGTCACCGGCAGAGAATTTATCGAAGCCTTTCGCAATACTTTATTTTCCTCGCTGCTGGCCACCGCCACGGCGATCGTGCTCGGCTTCATCTACGCTTACGCCATCAACTACGTGCAGATGCCCGGCAAACGTTTTTTTCAGGTTGTCGCGCTGTTGCCGACGATGGCGCCGTCGGTCGTATCCGGCCTGGCCTTCATCATGTTGTTCGGCCGGCGGGGCATCATCACCTGGAGCATCCTGGGGCTGAAGACCGACCTGTATGGCTGGTTCGGCCTGTGGGTGGTCCAGACGATCGCCTTCTTTCCGCTTGCATACATCACCATTTCCGGTGTTTTGAAAGCCATCAGCCCCAACCTGGAGCTGGCGGCGCAGAATTTGGGGGCCCGCGGCTGGTACCTGTTCCGGACCGTCACTCTGAAACTGGCCACCCCGGGCATTGCCAGCGCGTTTTTGCTGGTCGGCATCAACAGCCTGGCTGATTTCGGCAACCCGATGCTGGTCGGCGGCAACTATCACGTGCTGGCCACCGAAGCCTACGCCCAGGTCATCGGTGCCTGGGACCTGCCGATGGGCGCCACGCTGAGCGCCTTCCTGGTCATCCCGACCGTGTTGGTTTTTTTCGTTCAGCGCTATTATCTCGAGAAACGCTCCTATGTCACCGTCACCGGCAAACCGGTCGCCGGCCTGACCCGGGTGACAGTCGGCGATAATGTCAAGTGGCTGTTTTTCGGCTTCTGCAGCTTCATCTGCGCGATCATCCTGATGATCATCGGCGTGGTCTGCCTGTTCGCTTTCACCCGGAACTTCGGCTACGACTTCACGTTCACCGCCGATCATTTCATCGAAGGCGTGATCCAGTCGGCGACGATGCGCAACAGCTGGGTCGCCTCGATGTCCACGGCTGCCATCACCACGGTCTTCGGCATCGCCCTGGCCTTCCTGACCATCCGCAAACAGTTTCCGGGCCGCACGCTCATGGACTTTCTGGCGATGCTGCCGGTGTCGCTGCCCGGCACCTTCATCGGCCTGTCGCTGATCATGGCCTTCAACACCGGCCCGCTCGCCATGACCGGCACGCTTGGCATCATCATACTGGGCATGACCCTGCGGCAGCTGCCGGTCGGCTACCGGCAAGCGGTCGCCGGACTGAAGCAGATCGAAAAATCGTTGGAACAGGCTTCCACCAATCTTGGGGCCAACAGTTTCGTGACCTTCCGGCGCATCATCCTGCCGATGCTGAAAAACTCGCTGTCCGTGAGTTTCGTCTATTCGTTCATGAAATCCATGAACACACTCAGTACGGTCATTTTTCTGGTCTCGCCGGAATACAACTTGGCGGCGATCAACATCATGAGCCTGTCGGACCACGGATTTCTGGCCGTCGCCAGCGCCACCGCCATCGGCATGATGCTGACCATCTTCTTCACGTTCGGTGTGGTGAAGCTGGTGTTGCGCGACCAGATCAATATCTTTGATTTGTAGGAGGAACTATCGTGTCGGAATTCGTACTCCAACTGAAAAATATCAACAAATATTTTGGCAACAACCACGTGATCCGCGATGTCAGCATGAACATCGAAAAGGGGGCCTTCGTGACCTTCCTGGGTCCTTCGGGCTGCGGCAAGACCACGCTGCTGCGGATGATCGCCGGTTTCTATGAGCCCGACGATGGCGAGATCCTCCTCAACGGCAAGCGCATCGACAAGGTTCCTCCCTACGACCGGAACACCGCCATGGTGTTTCAGGAATACGCCCTGTTCCCGCACATGAACGTGTTCGAAAATGTTTCCTACGGCCTCGATGTCCGGGGCGAAAGCAAGGCGGACATGCAGCGAAAGGTCGCGACGGCGCTGGAAATGATGCAACTGACCGGCATGGAGGGCCGCTATCCCAGCCAGATGTCGGGCGGCCAGCAGCAACGGGTGGCCGTGGCGCGGGCGCTGGTGATGAATCCGGAAGCGCTTTTGCTGGATGAGCCGCTGTCCAACCTGGACGCCAAACTGAGGGAGTCGGTCCGGGTCGAGCTACGCCAGATCCAGCAGAAAATGGGGTTGACGACCATCTACGTCACCCATGACCAGTCGGAGGCCCTGTCGATGTCCGACATGATCGTGGTCATGCGCAAGGGAGTCATCCATCAGATCGGCACGGCCCAGCAGATCTACTTCGAACCCCGAACCACCTTTGTCGCCGACTTCATCGGCACGACGAACCTGCTGCCGGTCAAGGCCGTGGCCGCCGGCGCGCTCCAGTACGGGCAGTCGCCAATCCCGACCGACCGGCCGGTCAACCCCGGCGACAACTACTGCCTCAGCCTTCGCCCCGAGTCACTGCAACTGTCGACCGATCCCGGCGACAACAGCCGGCTCAGCATTCCGGCCACCATTACTCACAAAATGTTTCTGGGCGAGAAGGTGCGCTACATCCTCAACGATCCGTACAACAAGGAATGGATTGTCGACGCGTTCGATCCCGGCCGGCGTCTTCTGGACGGCCAGGTGTACCTGACCTGTCCCAGGGAAAAGGCCTGGTTGATCGAGGAAGCGGAAATCGACGTGGATCAATGAACCACAAGGGCGTTTGAAGAACTGCAACCAGTTTTTCATACGCCCTTGTTTTCTTAGCAAACCGCGACCACCTAGGCTTCAGGCTTTTTGCCCATAATAAGCGTTGATCCCGTGTTTTCGCTGATAATGGCGGTCCAGCAATTCCTGCGGCAGACGGCTGCCGGGGTTGAGCAGCAGAGTCCGCCAAGCCATTTTCGCGACCTCTTCCAACACTACCGCGTGATAGACGGCGTCCGCCGGATTCCGGCCCCAGCTGAACGGTCCGTGGTTGGCGACCAGAATAGCCGGAACATCCAGCACCGTCGCCGGATCGACGGTTTCGACGATGACCCGGCCGGTGTTTTGTTCGAAATTTCCTTTGATTTCCGCCGGGCTAAGCGCCCGGGTGCAGGGGATGTCGCCATAAAAATAGTCGGCGTGGGTGGTCCCGAGCGCCGGGATCGGCCGGCAGGCCTGCGCCCAACTCGTCGCCCAGGCGGAATGCGTGTGCACGA
>CAZRQI010000177.1:0-4145 GCA_964602025.1 uncultured Veillonellaceae bacterium | reverse complement strand
CACCGTCCACGTGTCGTTGGTCTTGACGCCCCGATCCTCCGTCTGGCAGTTCGCCACCAGTTCCGCCTGGATGCAGCGGGCCAGATCGCGGCCATTTTCGCTGGTCGGATAATAAAACACCTCCGTACCGCGCGCCGCCAGATTTTCCGCCGCGTTGCAGTGCAGGCTAACGAAAATGTCGGCCCGGAACCGCCACGCCAGCTCGGCTCGCCAACTCAGGCTGTCATCCTCGATATCGTCCTCGCGCGTCAGTTTCACCTGATGCCCCTGACCCGTCAAAATCCGGGCGGCGATCTTCGCCACCTGCAAGTTGATGGCGGCTTCCGTCACTTCGCCGGCGCAGGCTCCCGGTTCGCAGGGGCCGCTATGCCCAGGATCAATGCAGATTCTCATCGCGATTCCTCCTTGTCTTTTTCCTCAATATCCGGCATTCTGCCGTTCCATGAACTGTTTCAGATAGTCGTCTAACCGCCGCCGGATAAACTCGATCCCCTTCTCGCGGACCCGCGTCGCCGCCTTGATCCGCAGCGCCCCGTCCGGTCCGTAAAAATCCCGCTGCACCACGTGAAAATAGCCGCGGTCGATGTAGCGCTGTTTCGCCACATTATTGGCCATCAAAATGCCTTCATCGCGGAGAAACTGGATCAACGTGTTGCGGCCGAGCCCCGGAATCGCCAGCAACTTCGCCGTCTCGCCCAGGGAAAAGGAAACCGTCGTGTCCGTCACCCGATCGTAAAAGTCGGCCTTGGGCCGCATTGCTTTATTCTCCTGCCGTAGCTGGTCGCATTCGTCCTCCGCCGCCACCGCCAGATCCAACAGATCGCGCCGGGAAAAAGTCGCCGGCAGAGGAATCCCTTGCCCGCCAACCGCAAACTCGGCGTTACTTCCCAAACTTTTCATGAAACTCAACTCCTTGCATATATTTCAACGGGTTTTCCGCTCAGCGGATTTCCCGGAGTATTCAACGTTTCGGCTGCGCCGGCCAGATCGGGCGGCGGCCAGCTCTGTCGCCCGGACCGCTCCCATTATCCATCAACACCACATCTCCTGCGCGGACAAACCGGTGTTTGCCGGGCGCATCCGGGTCCATTCCCTCGCAGGTGTGAATCGCCCCATACACCATGACTCGCTGCCGGGTCACCGCGGCTTGCTGCAACTGCGGCTCCCAGCGGGGCAGGCACATGACTTCCATGACCTCCGGCTTGCCAATCTTCCGATCATTGACTGCCAAAGAAAACCATAATACCGAAAAACCATTCGCCGTCGGGGCCAGCTTCGGTCCCTGGCGTAACCTTCCGACAAGCATGACTTCATTCATTCGCTTTCTCTTCCTTCTTTCGAACGTTCAATCCTGTGGGTTTTTCAAAAATCGGTTTGCGTTATCCACAGCTTGAGCGCTTATTACGATAACCTTCTAAAAGTCTGGTCTGTTTTGGTTTGGTTTAGGGGCCGTGCCACCCCTCGACATTCGGCGGTTTCGCGCGCCTCGCCGCAACAATTACGAACACGGGTACGAATCGGTTTGTCGACACATTCTTCGCCCTCCTTGGTTGAAGCTCGTTTTATCAACAAAACTATCCACAATAAATCCACAGCTCGATTTGTGCGCTCGTCAGCGGACCAGATGCAGCTTCACCCGGTTCAGACGATGCGGGCTGTTCGCCGGTAACCGCTGCCGACGGGGCGACGGCTCGCCGAGGGGATCGTCGACTTTGGCGGCGGGTTCCGCTTTGGGCGGTTCGAACGCCGCCAGCCGATAAATCGGCGGTTGGCTGCCTTTCTGCCGGATATGGATAAGCCGGCCGGCATCCTTCAGCTCCTTGCGGCAACGGCTGAGTTGCGTCCGGCTGACACCGAGCTGCGCCGCCAGCGTGGAACTGGACACGGTGAACTGGGCCGGCCAGCCCGACTTGTTGTCGATCGACATCAGCAAATGCCATAGCGCCTGTCCCTGCGGCGACAACGGATGCGTCGTCAGCCACGTGTAAAAGTGGTTGATCTCGTACAGGTAATTCATGCTTCACACCTCCCTCCGTAGCAACGGTTTTGGGCATAAAGAAAGCGGGTCTTTCGCCCGCCGGTGGGAGTGGGTTCGAGATTTCATTCCCGATATTTGTTTGAAAATCATACATTGATTGTATTTCTTACAAACCGATTATATTCTTTTCACTTAGCATTTGCAATAGCCCTGCTTGCCATCCGCCTTGCCTTCACTTTCTCGTTGCTATTTTGTTTGCGGCATTCTACAATGAATGCGAGGTGAAAAACTGTGTTGGCGGAAAACATAAAGGCAGCCCGGCTTCGGGCCGGACTGACCCAGCAAGAGCTGGCCGACCGGATCGGCGTCTCCCGATCCAAACTGACCGGCTGGGAAACCCGCCGATATCAGCCCGATGTAAATAACTTCATGCACCTGTGCCAAGTATTGGGCGTTTCGCCCGAATCCCTGTCCGGCATGGAGTTGGAGAACAAACTGGCCGACCTGCCCCGGCCGGTGGCGGAACTGGCCCGCAAGCTAGCCGCCATGCCTCCCCAGACGTTCGCGATCATCCAGCGGGTCATCCTATCCCTCGACGAGGAACTAAACGGCAGCGACGAAAAATAAAAAGCGCCTCCCGGCGAAAAAACGGGAGGCGTTGCTATTTTCCGCGGTCGGCGCGGATAAACTCGAGCAATTGTTGCGCCGGCTCGGAATACAATTTTAACAGATCATACCGGGTGTCCACCGTCACCCGCTGCATGAGCAAACCGTCGGCGCCGAACCAGCGCGGTGCCAGCCCGCCCAGGAAAAAGCCATATTCCCGCAAGATCCTGACCGCCTCGCCGATACAGGCGCAGGAGGTGTCCAAAAACATCTGGATGGAGATACTCCGCTGCAACCGGGCCTCGGCCAGGAGGTCGCGGACCACTTCGGGCCAGTCGCCGCCGATCCGGAACACGTTGACGCGCAAGCTCCGCGAAGAAGGCGTCGGCTTTGTTTCCCATATCGTCGCGGTTGCGGCCGGCAACGGAGCCGTCGACAAGATTCCCGGAGGTTCCTGCCGGACACGGGAAATGGTCGCCAGGAACTCGCCGTATTCTCCGGGCCAGTAGGACGGGACCGGCGACGGCGGCATCGGCGAGAAGAACTGCACGCAGGACACGCGCGACAGCCCATCCGGTCGATCTTGTAGAATCGCCGCGTCAAACAGATCCAGCTGGAGCGTCGAAGCGACCCAGCCGGCTTTGGCGCAAAAAATCTGGGCGAAATAATGATGGCACACCGGCGCTCCGAAGAGTCCTTTAACCCGGGCGGGCCAGTCGGCCGGATTCCCCCAGACCTTCACCAACGCGGTTCCTACGTCCGTATTTTTGTATTCGGGAACGACCACCAGCCCCTTATTCTCCCAGAGAAAAGGGTTGGGCGTTGTCGCGCCGAGCGCGGCGTAGCCGGCGGGGCATCCGTCGGCGTCCAGGGCCACCACGGCGCACAATTGCCCCTGGTCGATTTTTCGCAGCAACGCCTGCGGCTGATAGACGGACGGGTCCACGTAGGCGTCGCCATACACCGCCCGGAACACTTCGGGAACGTGCGCGGCGTTGGTTTCATCGAGGCCTTGAATCCGAAAGGATGTCTCCGCCAAAACAACGCCTCCTTTCCTCAGACCCGGCCGCAGCCGAAGCCAGAATTACAATAGTGACTTTCTTCTCGCCCCGACGACAAAGTCCTGCCGCAACGCGCCGAGCTTTGAGAGAAAAGTATTTAGTCTCTTCCATTTCCAAGGCTTTTCAATGTGGAAACCGCCGAACCCGAGTGCTACAATAGCAGTGTATGGGAACTCATGGAATTCGCAAAGGAGGCTTCATGATGCAGCTTTCCCCGAAAATCATCTCTTTGGTATGCCTGGTCGCTTTGGTCGTTGGCTTTTCCCTGTTCTACGCCGTTCCCGGCGCGTCCGCCTGCAGCCGGATGCTGTCGGCCGATAACGGGCAGGCGGTGCTGACCGCGCGGAACATGGACTGGCCCGTGGATATGGGCACTTCGCTCTGGCTGTTGCCCCGCGGCCTCGAGCGCGACGGGCTGGCCGGCAAAAATTCCGTGACCTGGACTTCGAAGTACGCCAGTATCGTGACCGCTTCGGCCTGGCTGCCGAGCGGCAAAAGCG
>CAZRQI010000176.1:3796-4147 GCA_964602025.1 uncultured Veillonellaceae bacterium | reverse complement strand
CGCGGGTGTCCCGGGGAATCGAGATGATCGAAGCTTCCTTGCTTTCCGAATCCAACGTCATGACCATCAAGGTGTCGGAACGGCCCGGATCATCGTCCCGGGGCCGGTCGTCGACTCCCATGATCAGGATGTTCAGTTTGTTGGGCGGCATGATATAGTGTTCCGTCTCCTGCGTTCGCTTGACCGCCGCCCGCGGCGCGGTGATGCGGCCGCCGAACCACCAGAAGGAAAAGGCGGCCGCCAGAACGGCAACCAGCACTGCGGCCACCGCCACAACCCAGGTGTAGCGGCGACGGCGCTTTCGTTGTTGTTTCTTTTGGCTTTGAGGTAGTTTGTACCGGTACCGTTGTT
>CAZRQI010000176.1:0-3786 GCA_964602025.1 uncultured Veillonellaceae bacterium | reverse complement strand
TTTCAGTCGTTCTTCCAAATTTGAAGCCATCAGGCACCTTCACTTCACAATATTTGTCAGGCATACGCAAACAAGCCCCCTCTTGCAGGAGGCGTCGATTTAGTATAGCAAAGCTCACCGGCAGCGTCAAGGAATCAGGCGACCGTGAACCCGGCCTCCTCCACCGCCCCGCGGATCGCCGCCGGCCCGGTTTTGTCCCCGTCATACTCCACGCTCAGGGTCTTCTGCGCCAAGTCAACCGTTGCCGCCACCATGCCCGGCAGCGCCTTCACTTCTTTCTCCACCGCCATTTTGCAGTGGTTGCAGCTCATGCCTTCGACAAGATACGTTTCCTTCTTTATCATTCGCGTCTTCCTCCCGATCCAAGTTCTTAAGTAACCTCTCGGCAAACATTCAGAAAACCGTACAAAACCCGGGCAGTCAGACCCCAGATGACATGGCCCCCATATTGATAGAACAGCACCGGATAGGTCGTGCGGCGCTTCCAGTCCCGGGCGTAGGAAGGCGGCAGCAGATTCAGCGGAAAATCCGCCAACGGCCGCGTCGCCACTTCCATGTGGGCGGTGAGAGGTTCCACCGCCAGCAGATAGTCGAGCGGCGCCACGAACACGTCCGATACTTCGCTGTGGTTCGGCCGGATCAAATCAAATTTGTTAATGTAGGCGGCATAGGGGTGGATCATCACGCCGATCGGACTGACCATGGCGTTCAACGGGCCGATCACCTCGATCGCGCTGTCCGGCAGACTCAATTCTTCCCGGGTTTCCCGCACCGCCGCCGCTTCGGCTCCGGCATCATCGAGTTCGATCCGGCCGCCGGGGAAACAGATGTCGCCGGGCTGCCACGTCAGCGCCGCCGACCGAACCTCAAACAGGACTCCCAGCCTTCCTTCACGCCGCACCAGCGGCACCAGCACCGCCGAGCGCAGATAATCGGTTTCATTTTCGATCTCGCCGCCGCGGGAATGCAGCAGCTTGCCCAGACGTTCACAGAGTGTCATATCCCATTCACCTCAAAATGCCGGCTTCGCTCAAAATTTCCCGGTCATGCAGCAATTCGACGCCGCCGTCGGCGATCAGCCGGTGGTTGGCGCCCAGGATCCAGACCCGGTCCGCCAGTTCCCGCGCCGTCTCCAAACTGTGCGTCGCCGTGACGACAGTCTTGCCGGCGGCGCTGAGCTGTCCAAGGGCCGAAACAAGCCAGTTCTGGCTTTCCAGATCCAGATCGTTTGTCGGCTCGTCAAAAATCATGACCTCCGGGTTTTCGGCCAGCATCGCGGCGATCGCGACCATCTTCTTTTCCCCGCCGCTCATGTTCTGCGGCAGGCGGTTCACCAGCCGCCGGATGCCGCAAAAATCCAGGACCTGCTCCGTGCGCTGCCTGGCCTCGTCGCGCGGAACGCCCCATCGCAACGGGCCAAACTGGATCTCATCGAACACCGTGGCGCAGACGACCCGGAATTCAATCTGTTGGAACACTGCGCCCACCCGCCGCCGATACGCCGCGCTTTCCGTCCGGCTCTGGATTTCCTGCGCCGTCATGGGTTTGCCGAACGCGCGCAGACGGCCCTCCGCCGGCAGAATCCCGGCCAGAAGCTTCTCCAGCGTCGTCTTGCCGGCGCCATTGGGTCCCAGAATCACGATTTTTTCCCCTTCGGTCACCGTCAGGTTGATGTCCAGCAGGGCCGGTTCGTGGGGGCGGTAGCGGTAACTGACATGTTTCAGTTCAAAGATTGTGTTGTCGGACGCCACTGTCATTCTCCTTGTCGCTGCGGAAACTCCATAAATAAATGTATTCCCTCTGGCGGCGGCAAAATCCTGCCGCAACAAATTGCCAGACAATATTCCGACGCCGGCGCTCGGGAAATCCAGACAAAAAGGACTGGCCGGTTCTTTTTGCGAAGGCCGGCCAGTCCTGCATCCCCGATGACGAAAAGGAGTTTCCGTTAATTGTATTTGGTTTCGCTCTTGCTGATCACGACGCAACCGGCGGCGTCGCCGGTGATGTTGACGGTGGTCCGGATCATGTCCAGCACCCGGTCGATCCCGGCGATGAGGGCGATCCCCTCAAGCGGCAGGCCCACCGACTGCAGCACCAGCGTCAGCATGATCAGTCCGGCGCCGGGAACGCCGGCCGTGCCGATGGACGCCAATGTCCCGGTCAGGACGATTGTAATATACTGGCCCATATTGAGATCAACCCCATAAACCTGCGCGACAAACAAAGCGCAAACGCCCTGATACAGGGCGGTTCCGTCCATGTTGACCGTCGCGCCGAGCGGCAGGCAGAAGCTGGCGATGTCCTTCTTAACGCCCAAGCTTTCCTGCGTACATTTCATGTTGACCGGCAGCGTCGCGCTGCTGCTGCAGGTCGAGAACGCCACCAGCATGGCCGGGAAAATTCCCTTGAAAAAGCGGACGGGACTCATGCCGCCCAGCAAAGATACCGAACCGCTGTACACCACGACCATGTGCAAGACGCAGCCGATATAGACGGCGGCGATAACGGTCGCCAGCGGCAACAGCACCTTCGGGCCGTTGACAGCGACCACCGGCATGATCAGGGCGAACACGCCGATCGGCGCCAATTTCATGATCGCGTCAATGATTTTGTAGGTCACTTCCGCAAACCCATCGAAAAATGCTTCGACCGGCTTAGCCCGCTCCCCGACCATGGTGATGCCGATGCCGATGAAAATGGCGAATACGATGACTTGGAGCATGTCCGCCTTCACCATAGCCTGGAAGGCATTGGACGGCACGATATTGACGAGAACTTCGGACAAAGGCGGCGCAGCCTTCGCGGCGGCTTTCGCCCCGGCCGGAATGACCAGTCCTTTGCCAGGCTGCATGATTGCGCCGAGGAACAGGCCGAACGAGACCGCAAACGCCGTCGTCAGCAAATAAAAGCCCATGATTTTGGCGCCGACGCGGCCCAACTTTTTGACATCGCCGAGAGACGCCGCCCCCACGATCAGGGATGCCAGCACCACCGGCACGATGATCATCTTGATAAGATTAATGAATAAAGTCCCCACCGGAGTAACCCAAACCTTCAACAAAGGAGCGCTACCGGGACCGGCGATCAGACCGGCGACCACGCCCAACACCATGCCGATCAGAATTTTATACGATAGATGCATGTTTCCTCCTCCTTCATTCTATTATTTCGAGTCACTGCCTTGCCGCAGACAGTCCGGCTTGCCCTTCCCCATCACCTCCAGTTCGTGCCGAGTCGCCGGGATATTGCGTAACCGGCAATCGCCGGGTCGCTTGCAAAAAAGTTTCAGGACCGATTACCAGAAACTGCGCGGCATGAACCGATCCAGCGGCCAGATTGGATTGCCGAAACTGTCCGTCGCTCCCATCCGTTCCGCCACCGTGCGCGCGGCGGACGAAGCGATCACCGGCAGCTTCAGTTTTGCCGCCGCTTCCATCACTTCCCGCGCTCCCCGTTCGACGGTCGCCGGCTCGGTCTCCTCGTCCAGGTGCGTGTTGTTGAGCAAGGCGTCCACCCGGCCCAGGGAACCCACATAGTCGACAATATCGTCCGCCGTGGCCGTAAATGGACGCGACGCATTGATCACCGCGATGATTTTCAAAAACGGATTCTCGAGGGCGCCTTCCACCAGATTGAAAATCTGTGCGCCATGCACGCCATACCCCACATCCATGATGATATCGCCGGGCCGGCGCAGCACCCAGCGCACCGCCCCCTGGATCACGCTGCCGGCTTCGCCCAGCCCCACCGTGTCGCGGGTCTCCCAGGCCACCACCGTCAGTCCCA
>CAZRQI010000175.1:0-4171 GCA_964602025.1 uncultured Veillonellaceae bacterium | reverse complement strand
CAGACGATCACCGATCCGAAGGTTGACATCAACAAGGTTCGCACCAAACTGGGCATGGTGTTCCAGCAGTTCAACCTGTTTCCGCACAAGACGGTGGCCGAGAATATCATGATCTCTCCCATGCTGGTAAAAAAAGTATCCCGGGAGGCGGCGCACGAAAAAGCGGTGTCGCTGCTGAACCGGGTGGGCCTGGCGGAAAAGGAAAACGCCTACCCGTCCTCCCTGTCCGGCGGCCAGCAACAACGGGCGGCGATTGCCCGGGCCCTGGCCATGGAGCCGGACGTCATGCTGTTCGACGAACCGACCTCGGCTCTTGATCCCGAGATGGTCGGCGAAGTGCTGGGCGTCATGAAGCAGCTGGCGAACGACGGGATGACCATGGTGATCGTATCCCACGAAATGGGCTTTGCCCGCGAAGTGGGCGACCGGATCCTGTTCATGGACGACGGGCAGATCGTGGAAGAAGGGCCGCCGGAGCAGATGTTCAACAATCCGCAGCATCCGCGGACCCGGGACTTCCTCTCGAAGGTGCTGTAACCGAAAACCGACTATATCCTGCTTTGGGCCGGGATAAGTGGAAAAGTGGCGCGTTTTATGGTATAAATATATGCAGCGGCAACGAGGCCTGTTTTCTGATGGTCAGAGGACGGGCCTCTTGCTTGTTTATTTTTCAGAAAGGTCGGTGATGGATCGGTTCTTGGTCGATAATGAGACGGCGCCGCTGCGCACGAGAGATTTTTTTACGGGAGATGATGTTTCATGATGATTGCCATTGGAATTATTTTAGTATTTGGCACGATTTATTTTCTTATCAAACGCTATGATGCGCGGCTGGTTTTGCTGGCCTCCGGCATTATCATGGCCTGTGTGGCGGGAACGCCGATGGCTTCGCTGAACGCCTTCGCCAAAAGCATGACCAATAGCGGCCTGATCCAGGCGGTTTGTTCCGTCATGGGCTTTGCGATGGTCATGAAATACACGGAATGCGACAAGCATCTGATCAACTTCATGGCGTCCGGGCTGGCAAAAGTTCGGCCGATTCTGATTCCCGGCGTGGTAGTCGCTACCTATGCCGTCAATATTGCCTTGCCGAGCGCGGCGGGGACGGCGGCGGCCGCCGGGGCGATTTTTGTGCCGCTGATGATGTCGGCCGGAATTCATCCGGCGATGGCGGCGGCTGCCGTCAAATGCGGAACTTATGGCAGCATGCTGAACCCCGGCCTGGCCCATAATCCGTTTGTCGCCAAAATTGCCGGCGTGGGCGTAATGGATGTCATCGGGTTCCATTATAAGGCCAATATCGCGTCGTTGATTGTCGCGGCTGTTATGATTACGGCGCTTGCCTACTACAAAAAAGAACATCAAGGCTACAAGGCCGAAGGGCTGGAAGTGGACAAGTCCTTCAAGGTGAATTACCTGTTCGCATTGATGCCGATCCTGCCGATTATCATATTGATCCTCGGGACGACCAAGGTCGTTCCGGCGTTGAAGATGGATGTGCCGCAGGCCATGATTATCGGCGCCTTGTTGTCCTTGCTGGCGACCCGGAAAAACCCGGTCAAATTGAGCAACGCTTTCTTTGACGGAATGGGGAAAGCCTATGGCGAGATTCTGGGCATTATTATCGCCGCCGGCGTGTTTGTTTCCGGGCTTACCGCTATGGGACTGGTCAAAGCATTTACTACTGCAATGCTCAACAATCCAGCCATTGTTAAAGTCTGCGCGGCAGTTGGCCCGTTTATTTTGGGGCTGGTCACCGGTTCCGGCGACGCCGCGACATTTGCTTTCAACGAAGCAGTCACGCCCCATGCCAAAGAGTTCGGTCTGTCGGCGGTGCAAATGGGCAGCATGGCGACGCTGGGCGGAACACTGGGTCGCACCATGTCGCCGATTGCCGGCGCGACCATCATCATCGCCGGGATCGCCGGCATCAATCCGATGGAAATCACCAAACGCAACTGGTTGCCGATGGTGGGTTCCATGATTGTCGGCATGGCGTTTTTGCTCATGTAACCGCTATCGTTGAAGTTTGCCGTTTGTAAAGAAGAAGGCCGCAATCCCGTGTCGGGATTGAGGCCTTCTTTTACGATAGGGGTTGGGTTTAACCCAACAGTTTTTTTGTCGCGATCTTGAGGATTTTGACTCCATTTTCCAAGGCATCGGTGTCAAAATGCATGTCCGGGTGATGCAGGCCGGGAACGGCGTTGACGCCGAGCCCCCAAAATCCGGCTTTCAGGCTGGGTTTTTCGCGGGTGTAGAAAAAGAAATCCTCGCCGCCCGGCGTATAAATCGGCGCCATCACGCCGGCTTCGCCCAGTGCTTCCCGGATGGAGTCGCCCAGGACGGCGGTGATCTCGTCATTCAGTTCCGCCGCCGGGATTTCTTTGACCAGTTTGGCGTCCGCTTTGGCGCCGAGGGCCGCCACGCCGTTTTGCACGGCTTGCAGGACTTTGGCTTTCAGTTCGTCCATGACCGGGTTGAATTGCGCCCGGATATCCCAGCAGATCAGGGCATCGGCCGGAATCGCGTTGGTAACGCCCGAGTCGCACAGAAAGCGGGTCGCCTTGGCGCTGCAGGACAGGTTGGGGTCCAGGCGAATGTTGTTGACGGTGTGAATGGCGCTGACGGCGGCCTGGATAGCGTTGACTCCCAGGTGGGGGCGGGCGCCGTGGGCCGGTACGCCGGTGATGCGGGCTTCGACCGTGCCGGAGGCGGAGTAGTGGATCGCCGGGCTGGCCTGGCCTTTTTTGCATTCTTCCGCCGGGCGGATATGGAGGCCGAGCAGGATGTCCACGTCGTCAATGGCGCCGCCCTTGATCATGGCCAGGGCGCCGGCGCCCAGTTCTTCCGCCGGTTGAAAAATCACTTTCAGGCGGCCTTTTTTAATGGCCTGTTCTTGGAGCAGTTCTTCGGCGGCCGTCAAAACCATCGAGGAATGGGCGTCATGGCCGCAGGTGTGGCGGGCGCAATGCACGCCGTCGATCACGTGACCGAGGGCGTCCATGTCGGCGCGCAGGGCCAGGGTCGGTCCGGCGACGCCGCTGTCGAACACGCCGACGATTCCCGTGGTGTCGCCGACGTTGCGGGTGACCGCGAAACCCGCCGCCTCCAGCTGATCCGCCAGATAGGCGGCGGTTTTTACTTCTTGAAAGCCGATTTCCGGGATGGTGTGCAGATGATGATATCGTTCCAGCAACAAAGACAACAGGACCGCCTCCTTATTGTTTCAGTAATTTTTTCGACGCGTAAATCAGAACGTCTTTGCCTTTTTCGAGGGCGTTCTTGTTGAATGTCATGGCGGGATGGTGAATTCCCGGCGTCAGGTCGCAGCCCAGGCCGAAATATCCCGCCTTGATCGATGGCTTTTCCTTGAAGAAGAAGTGGAAGTCTTCGCCGCCGGCCGTCTTCACCGGCGCATGCAGGCCCGCCGGTCCATATACGGCTGTGATGGCTGTCGACAGCAGCTCGACCATCTCGCTGGAATATTCGGCGGCGGGAATCCCCTGATAATGCGTGACGTCCACGGTGGCGCCGACCGTCGCGGCGCCGGCTTCGATGGCGACTTTGGCTTTCTCCAGCAGTTTGACCATCGTCGGGTTCAACTCGGACCGGACGTCCCAGATCACGGTCGCTTCCGCAGGAATGGCGTTGGTGACGCCGGAATCGCAGTGAAAGCGCGTCGGCTTGATGCTGTAGGATTCGTTCGGGTTCAGGCGCAAGGCGTTGACGGCCGTGATTGCGACCGCGGCGGCGTCGATCGCGTTGACTCCCAAATGGGGGCGGGCGCCGTGGGCCGGTACGCCGTGAAACACGCCCTGCAGCCTTTCGGAAGCGGCATGATATAATGCCGGAACGGATTGGGCCATGGTGACCTCTTCGCCGGGACGCAAGTGGACGCCCAAAATCATGTCCACGTCGTCGATGACGCCGGCCTTGATCATTGCGAGGGCGCCGGTTCCCAGTTCCTCCGCCGGTTGGAATACGATTTTCAGCTTGCCTTTTTGGATGGCGCCGGTTTTCAACAGTTCTTCCGCCGCAGTGAGAACCATGGCGGAATGGGCGTCGTGGCCGCAGGAATGCAGGGCGCACAACTTGCCGTCGATCATGTGCCCAAGGGCATCCATGTCCGCCCGCAAGGCGACAGTCGGTCCTTCTGCGCCGCTGTCGAACA
>CAZRQI010000174.1:0-4250 GCA_964602025.1 uncultured Veillonellaceae bacterium | reverse complement strand
GGTCGCCGGCAAGGCGGATATTCTGTTGGTGCCGAATCTCGAAGTCGGCAATATCCTGGGCAAATCGCTGGTCTACATGGGCGGCGGCAAAATCGCCGGCCTGATTCTCGGCGCACGACGGCCGGTCGTGGTCACGTCCCGGGCCGACACGCCGGAAAGCAAAGTGATATCGATTGCACTGGCTTCCCTGTGCGGTAAAAAATAACGGAACAGGCTGTTGATAAAGGCCCATCTGCAAAATTCGGCTTTAACCTGTCGGATGGGTAGCGTCGTCGCAAGGGGAAGTAGTACAATAAGTCTTGTGAGTTCTGTGAAGCAGAGGCTGCACAATTATTACTGGAGGTGTTCTTATGGCCGAGTTTGCTCTGAAGGGAGAGCAAAGAGTGTTCATGACGGGGAACGAAGTTTGCGCCTGGGCATGTGTCGCCGCCAAAGCGGATATCATGTACGGCTACCCCATCACCCCGCAGAACGAAGTAATGCACTATTGGACCCGGTTGGCTCCGAAACGCGGCAAAAAGTTTTTGCAGACTGAGGACGAGATTTCTGCCGGCTTTACTACGCTCGGCGGCGTCATGTCCGGCCGCAAGGCGTTCACGGCGACGGCCGGCCCTGGCAACGTCCTGATGCAGGAATCGGCGACCATGGCCGAAATGATGCGTCTGCCCGTTGTGTATATCATTCAGCAGCGCGGCGGCCCCTCCACGGCGACCGTCATATATTCGCAGCAGGAACTGACACTGACGACTTTCGGCGGCAACGGCGAAGGCCACCGCATCGTATATTCGACCTCGAACCATCAAGAATTGTTCGATTACACCATCAAAGCCTTCAACGCCGCCTGGACTTACCGGTTCCCGACGTTCATCCTCGGTGACGGTTATCAGGCGAAAATGCGCGAGTCGCTGACCCTGTACGATCCGGAAGAGCGGGGCATCAAACTGGTGGCGCCGGAGCCGATGATCGGCGATACCACGAAGCCGGACCGTCCGTTCCGCAATATGCGCAACACCTATAATACGGAAGAAGAACTGTACAACGTCGTCATGGAGCACCAGAAAGACTGGGACGCCATGGCGCCGCAAGTGGTTGAGTGGGACGAGCGCGGCTGCGCCGACGCCGAAACCATCATCGTCAGTCACGGCGTGGTCGCCCGGGCGGCGATCGGCGCTTATGACACCTTGCGCGCCGCCGGCAAGAAGGTCGGCTATTTCCGGCCAATCACCGTGCGCCCGTTCCCGGCGGAGCAGCTTCGCAAAGCCATCGGCAATGCGAAGCGGATCTTCGTGCCGGAATCTTCCTACGGTCAACTGGTCAAAGTGATCCACGGTGCGATTTATGGCAGCCAGATCGAAATCATTCCGATGTATCGCCCCGGTCTGGGCATCACCACCGAAGAAATTATCGCCGAATGCGGCAAATACTGCTAAGGGCGGGGAGGGATTACGATGCAGGATACAAAAGGAAACACCGCTTTGACTCCGGCCATGCCCAAAAGTTGGAATCCGGAGACGAAACCGCATAAATTCTGTCCTGGCTGCGGCCATGGCATCATTTTGAAAATGGTCGGCGAAGTGATCGACGAACTGGAAATCCAGGGGACCACCGTATTTGGTTGCGACATCGGCTGTTCGTTGTTGGCCTGGGACCTGTTCGCCGTGGATTCAGTGCAGACGCACCACGGCCGCACGACACCGGTCATTACCGGCATGAAACGCGCCAACCCCGATATCGTCGGCATCGCCTACATGGGCGACGGCGGCGGTTACGCCATCGGTTCCCAGCATCTGTTCAACGCGGCGGTCCGCAACGAGCGGATCACCATCATCCTTTGCAACAATGGCAACTACGGCATGACCGGCGGCCAGATGGCGCCGACCACTCTGCCGGGAGTTAAAACCGAAACTTCACCCTACGGCCGTGACTGCGACAAGACCGGCTACCCGACCAAGGGTCCGGAAATGGTAGCGGCGGTGGCGCCGGAAGGGGCGTATGTCGCCCGTGGCACCGTGGCCAATCCGCGCCAGTTGAAAGGCTTCATCAAAAAGGCGCTGGAGAACCAGATCGCCGGCAACGGCATTTCGTTCGTCGAGTGTCTGTCGGGCTGTCCGACCAACTGGCGGACCAATGCCAAACAAACCTGGGAATATATCGAAAAAGACATGGCGCAATACTTCAAAGTCGGCGAACTGCGGGTTCCGCAGACAAAGGAGGGCTGAACCATGGCGAAGGATAACAAAGTGATCAAAATCGCACTGGCTGGCGAAGGCGGCCAGGGCGTGCAGTCCATTGCGGAAATTTTGGCGGAAGCCGCGAACGAGGGCGGCAAGAATGCCCTGTACATCCCGAACTTCGGCGTGGAGCAGCGCGGCGGCGTGTCGATCGCGTTCGTGCAGATTTCCGACGGCGAAATCGGCGCTCCCAAGTTCCAGAAGGCCGACATTCTGATTCCGCTCAGTCCGCGCGCGGTCGACCGGACCCAGATGCACGCCGGCCCGGACACGATTTATATTTATGACAATTCTCTCATCACCGAGGCGGAAGTCGGCGACAACATCGTCGGTATGCAGTATTTCGACGTGACGCCGATGTGCCCGACGGATTCGAGCACTCAACAGGATCTGCTGCCTGGCGAGACCCGGACCTGCTCGTTCACCAAACCGAGTCCGGGCATCGATCCGGCGAAACTGCCGAAAGTCAAAAAACTGGTGGCGATTCCCGCCAACGACATTGCCAAGAGCGAGTTGCATCCCCGCGTGTTCAACATCATCATCCTCGGCGCGGTCATCGCCGCGACGGAAGTGTTGCCGTTGGATGCCATCAAGAAGGCGCTCGATGTGAAACTGGCTGACAAGTTCGCCAATAACGAGGCGCTGCGGACCATGAACTTCAAGGCGCTGGACCGTGGCTACGAGCTCGTCAAGAGCGCAATGTAGAGGAGGGAACGAGATGTCGAAAGAAATGGAAGTGGCCGTCGTCGACGGCGTCAAAGCGACCTGGGCGGTTTTCCCCAACCTCTGCAAAGGGTGCGGTCTGTGCATCGAAAAATGCCCGGTCAAATGCATCACTTGGTCGGAGGAACTGGGCGTATACGGTACGCCCCGCGTTCAGGCCGATGGCGACAAATGCATCGCCTGCGGACTGTGCCAGTTGGTTTGTCCGGACTGCGCACTGCTCGTGAAGCGGAAATAGGGATCAGCCAACGTTGACCCGTGAGGAGCCTCCCTCGGTCCCCCAGACAGGACAGGGGGAGGCTTTCCTGATTTTTTGGAAAGGAAGTGGCCCGCATGTTCGGATTGGGAATGCCTGAGCTGATTTTGATTCTGGTCATCGCGCTGGTGATCTTCGGCGCCAAAAATCTGCCTGACATCGGCAAGGCGCTTGGCAAGACGATTCAGGAATTCCGCAACGCCACCGGCGGGGACTCCGATAAGTCTGAGCCGTCAAAAAAAGATTTGCCGCCGGCGGAAAAGGACAAGGATAAGGACCGGGAAGCCCGGAAATGAGGCCGTAACATGGAACAGATACCGGAGAAAGAACCTCAGGACCTGCAGGAGATGACGCTGGTCGGTCATCTTGGGGAGTTGCGCCGGCGCATCGTCGTTGCCGTGATTGCGGTGGTGGCGGGAACATTGGTCGCCTACTTCTATATTGACGAATTGATGCGGTTTGTGACGGCGCCGGCTGGCAAACTATATTTCATGAGCCCGGCTGAAGGCTTTTTCGCTTATCTGAAACTGGCGGTGTTCGCCGGATTCATGCTGGCGCTGCCGGTGGTACTGTGGCAAGTCTGGGCGTTTGTTGCGCCGGCGTTGACGTCCGGCGAGAAGAAATGGGCGATCGTCATGGTGCCCGGGGCCGCCGTGCTGTTTTTTACCGGGGTGGCGTTCGCCTATCTGCTGGTATGGCCGGCCGCCGTTAAGTTTTTTCTCGGCTTCGGCAGCGAGTCGCTGCAGCCGATGTTGTCGCTGGGCCAGTATCTATCCTTCCTGTTGTCATTTATTCTGCCGTTCGGTATTATTTTTGATTTGCCCTTGGTATTGCTGGTACTGGCGAAGATGGGGATCATCAGTTCCCGCTTTTTGGCGAAGCAACGCCGGGTGATGGTTGTAGTGGCATTCATCGTCGGTGGGATCATTACGCCGACTCCGGATATTTTTACCCAGACGATGATGGCCGTGCCGATCATTCTTTTGTATGAAGCGAGCATTTGGGCTGTGAAGATATTGTTGCGCAAATGAACGGATGGT
>CAZRQI010000173.1:0-4281 GCA_964602025.1 uncultured Veillonellaceae bacterium | reverse complement strand
GTTGATTTCGCCGAACAATCATGTCAATATGGCGCAGTCCACCAATGATGTGATTCCGACGGCGATTCGCATTTGCGCCATTCGCAAGGCGAAGAAGCTGATGGAAGCACTGGTTGCCCTGGCCGAAGCCTTTGAAGCGAAGGGAACGGAGTTTTCGCAAGTGTTAAAAATGGGCCGGACCCATCTGCAGGATGCCGTGCCGATCACCCTTGGTCAGGAATTTCATGCCTATGCCGAAGCCATCAAACGGTCTTTGCAGCGAATCGAGACGACGGTGCAGTCGCTGCATGCGGTGAATATGGGCGCTACCGCCGTGGGAACCGGCTTGAATGCCGAACCGGAATATATCGCTCTGGTCACGGAAGAACTCAGCCGATTGACAGGTGAGAAAATTTTTTCGGCCAAGAACATGGTGGACGCAACGCAAAACACTGACGAGCTGGCGGAGTTTTCCGGCACGTTGAAAGTGTGCGCACTGGCGTTGTCTAAAATCGCCAACGATTTGCGGCTGATGGCCTCCGGGCCCAAATGCGGCTTGAACGAATTGTTGCTGCCGGCGATGCAGCCGGGATCTTCGATCATGCCGGGCAAAGTCAACCCGGTTATTCCCGAAACGGTTAATCAGGTGGCATTTCAGGTCATTGGCAACGATCTTGCCGTCAGCATGGCGGTTGAGGCCGGGCAGTTCGAATTGAACGTCATGGAGCCGGTGATGGCTTATAATCTATTCAATTCATTAACCATTTTGACAAATGCGGTGAATGCGCTGAACCGAAAATGCATCCAGGGAATCAAGGCGAATGTGGAACACTGCCACTCCATGATTGACGCCAGCGTGGGCGTGGTAACGGCTTTGCTGCCGCACATCGGCTATGAGCAATCTTCACAGATTGCCAAGGAAGCGCTTGCCAGCGGCCGGCCGATAAAAGAGATTGTGGTGGAAAAAGGACTATTAACTTCTGAACAGCTGGATGTGATTCTGTCGCCGGGCGAGATGACCCAACCGGGAATCGCCGGAAAACAGTTTTTGCCGGCCGCAGAACCAGCGGATGTTTTCGCTGCTACAGAAAAAAAGATTTGAAGAAGACGGGAGTAATTCGGCATGAGAACTGAAAAAGACTTTCTGGGCGAAATTCAGATCCCGAATCGGTTGTATTATGGAATACAGACAACGCGGGCCATGCATAATTTTAATATTACCGGTTATGAACTGGACCGGGATTTCATTATTGCGCTGGGAATCGTCAAAGCTGCCGCTGCCCGAGCCAATCTGAGGACCGGCCGGATGCCGGCGCAAATCGGCGCAGCCATAATCAAAGCGGCGGAAGAGATTGTTGAAGGACAATGGCAGGATCAGTTCGTGGTGGACTGCATCCAGGGCGGCGCCGGGACTTCGATGAACATGAATGCCAATGAAGTGATCGCCAACCGGGCTTTGGAAATATTGGGCGCCAAGAAAGGCAACTATGATTTGGTCTCGCCGAACAATCATGTCGACATGGCGCAATCTGCCAATGATGTGATTCCCACGGCGATCCGGATCTGCACGATCCGAAAAACTCATAAGCTGTTGGCGGCCATGGAGAATTTGGCCGCGGCGTTCCGTCGCAAAGGGGAAGAGTTCAGTCAGATCCTCAAAATGGGCCGGACGCATCTTCAGGATGCGGTGCCGATTACTTTGGGTCAGGAATTTCAGGCATACGCCGAAGCCATCCATCGTTCCATGCGCCGCATTGGAGCGGCGGTCCAGTCGTTGCATGCGGTCAATATGGGGGCGACGGCGGTGGGAACCGGCATCAACGCCGAACCGGAATATATTACTTTTGTTACGGAAGAACTCGGCAAGTTGCTGGGGGAATCCATTTATTCCGCCCAAAACATGGTCGACGCGACCCAAAACACTGACGAACTGGCCGAGTTTTCCGCGACACTGAAAGTCAGCGCACTGGCGTTGTCTAAAATCGCCAATGATTTGCGGCTGATGGCTTCGGGCCCGCGGTGCGGCCTGAACGAACTGCTGTTGCCGGCAATGCAGCCCGGATCTTCGATCATGCCGGGAAAAGTCAACCCGGTTATCCCCGAAACGATGAATCAGGTGGCGTTCCAGGTTTGCGGCAACGATCTGGTGATCAGTCTGGCCGTGGAAGCCGGACAGTTTGAACTGAACGTCATGGAGCCGGTCATTGCCTATAATCTGTTCCATTCGCTTACGGTCCTGACCAATGCCGTCAATACGCTAAACTTGAAGTGTGTGCAGGAAATCCGGGCGAATGTGGAAAAATGCAGCTCGATGATCGATGCCAGTGTGGGTGTGGTGACGGCCTTGTTGCCGCACATCGGTTATGAACAGGCGTCGTTGATCGCCAAAGAGGCGTTGGGCAGCGGCCGTTCGATCAAAAAGATCGTGTTGGAAAAAGGACTTTTGACGGCCGAACAACTCGATGTGATTCTGTCGCCGGGTGAAATGACCCAGCCCGGGATAGCGGGAAAACAATTTCTGCCGATGAATGACGACGGCAACCTGGAAGCTTGAACGAACCTGAAAGAAGGCCCGGACGAAAGTCCGGGCCTTCTTTCAGGCTGGCGCGCCGCCAGTCGTTGGATATTCGTAGCATAAGGCGATGAAGGCTTGCATGGCGACGGTCAGATACTTGTTTTTGTGGTAAACTACGCTGAACTTTCGCTTCAGATCGATGCCTTCGACGGGGATATTTGAAAGATCGCCGGACGCCAATTCCTGTTCCACCAGACGCTGCGATATGACCGCTACGCCGATGCCATTTACGGCCGCAGTCTTTAGAACATCGGAACCATTGCATTCCCAGGCGAGTTGCCACTTGATTTCATGCGTAACCATCATGTTTTCGAACAATTCCCGGGTGCCGCTGCCTTGCTCGCGGACGATAAACTGAAGTTGGGCCAGTTCGGCTGGCGGAATGAGGGCCGTATTGTATAAGGGATGGCTCTTGCCGCATACCAGCAATAATTTGTCATCCATGAAGGGAGCGGAAATAATGTCAGGGGTATGGACAATTCCCTCCACCACGGCAAAATCAATCGCATTTTGCAGAATCAGACGCTCAATGTCCTGGGTATTTTTTGTCGTCGCTTTGACTTGCATGAGTGGATATTGGTAAGAAAATTGCCGGACGAGTTTGGGTAGAAGGTAAGTGCCGATTGTCAGGCTGGCGCCGATTTTTATGACGCCGCTTTTATCCGGATTTTTCATAACCTGTTCCATCTCATTCATCAAGGCGGTCAAGTGGCGGGCATAACTCAATAGCTGAACGCCGGTGTCGGTAAGATACAGGCGCTTGGAAAGACGGTCAAACAGTTTGACGCCATAATATTCTTCCAGCTCCGATATGGCCTGGCTCACCGTTGGTTGGGCAATATACAGGCTTTTGGCGGCAGCGGTCATACTGAGGGTATCGGCGACCGTAATGAAAATTTTTAGGTGGCGAAAGGTCATGAAATTTCGACTCCTCTTCATGATGTATAGGCGAAATACTATGTTGATTATCATAATATAGTATTTAACAAAACCATTGCAAATACAATAGAATAGAAACATGAGATTTTGGAGAGGATGAAGTACATGACGCAGTTGAAAAAAATAATTCCGGGCATCGCACTCTGTTTTTTGATTTCGGTTCCAGCCTGGTTTTTGGGAAATGCTTTGCCGATTATCGGCAGCCCGGTCTTTGGAATCCTGGGAGGGATGATTTTTATCATGATTTTCCCCGGGATGTTGGTGAAAGAACGGCAACTTGCCGGTAACAGGCAGGACTCACGGCGTGTTCGGCTGGAAGACGGCGTAAAATATACGTCGAAGAAACTCCTGCAATACTCGATTATTCTGTTAGGCTTTGGCATGAACTTGTTCCATGTCTTGAAAGTGGGCGGACAATCTCTGTATGTGATTGTGTTTACGCTGACGGCGTCATTTGTCACCGCTTATTTTGTCGGGAAGTTTATGAACATCGATGCAAAGGTGGCGACATTGATCGGCGTAGGCACTTCCATTTGCGGCGGGTCGGCCATAGCGGCGACGGCGCCGGTCATTAGCGCTCGCGACGAAGATGTGGCGCATGCCATCTCCACGATCTTCCTGTTCAATATTTTAGCGGTGTTTCTGTTTCCGTCGCTGGGAATAATTTTGGGGTTAAGCGATCAGGGGTTCGGCATGTGGGCAGGAACCGCCATTAACGACACTTCTTCGGTGGTGGCGGCGGGAACGGCCTGGAGCAATGCCGTCGGCAACAACAACGCGCTGGCATT
>CAZRQI010000172.1:0-4328 GCA_964602025.1 uncultured Veillonellaceae bacterium | reverse complement strand
TGCGGGTGGTCGGACTCGAACCGACACGGTATTGCTACCGAGGGATTTTAAGTCCCTTGTGTCTGCCATTCCACCACACCCGCAACAAAGTTAATTATACCGGACATGGCGGTTGCTTTCAAGAGGAATCCCTGTTTATAAGATCATTCCCGGGAAGAACAACGGCAAATACGTTACGGCCAACAACACGATCAACAATCCAATGACCATGGGAATGACCGCTTTACTGATTTTTTCGATGGATAACCCGGAAATCGTACTGGCAACATACAGATTGATCGCGACCGGCGGCGTCACCATGCCGATGGACAGTCCGAGCACCATTACCACGCCAAAGTGGATCAGATCGATGCCCAGTTGCTGAATCAACGGCAGAAACACCGGTGTCAGAAGAATCAGGGCCGATGCCGTTTCCATAAAGAAACCGGCAATAAACACCACCATATTTATCAACAGGAACAGTACAAACTTGTTGTTGGACACTGCTAGGATGTTTTCGGCGATGATCTTGGGAATCTGCCAGTTGGCCATGATCCAGCCCATGGCTGTGGATGTGGCGATGATAAACATGATGATCGACATGGTAATCGCGGAACGCATGAAGATGTCAATGATTTGCCGCCAGCCCATATCGCGGTAGACAAATATGGATACCAGCAGGGCATAATCAACGGCAATTACCGCTGCTTCCGACGGCGTGAAGTAGCCGGAGAAGATGCCACCCAAAATGATTAAGGGCGTAGCCAGTCCCCAAATGGCGCCCCGAAAAGTCGAAGCGATATTGCTAACGGAGAACGGCGCCCCGTTCGGATAGTTATTTTTATAAGCCACATAAAGACCAATCGCGATGAGTATGCCCCCCATCATGGCGCCTGGAATGAAACCGTTCAAAAACAGTCGCGCCACCGACTGATCGGCCATGACACAATACAGAACCATGGGGACCGACGGCGGAATAATGACGCCGATACAACCGCCCGAAGCGATCAGCGCCGCCGAAAAAGCCGGTTCATAGCCCTTTTTCTTCAATTCCGGCAACAGCGGAGTACCGACAGCCGCCGTGGTTGCCGCGCCCGATCCGGAAATTGCGGCAAAAAACATTGAGGCCAGCACAGCGACCACCCATAGGCCGCCTTTAACGAAACCCAGCAGTGAATCGGCAAACTGCACCATTTTTTCGGAGACTTTTCCCTTGGCCATAATATCGCCGGCCAGGATAAAGAAGGGAACCGCCACCAAAGGAAACGAATCGGCGCCGGCGAACATCCGTTGCGGCACCACCAGAAGCGAAATATCATTGCTCGATAATACGACCACCACCGTCAGACCGATGGCAATTGCAATCGGGACGCCAAGGGCGAGCAGCAAAAAAAACGACCCAAACAATAGCGTTATCATGATTTCGCCTCTTTTCCGAACGCCTTATGCAATTCATCCGCTATCCCGGCAAACGTATGGATAATCATAATGCCAAAACTGACAGGAATACTCCAGTATACATATTTCATCGGCAACTGCAGCGCGGGAGAGACCTGAAAAACCTGCATTTGAATCATACTGAGCCCTTGTTGCACCACAATGTAGCAAAAAGCCAACGATAACAGATAAGTCAGGATATTGAACCATACTCGAAATTTTGTCGGAAAGAAATCAATAACAAAGGTTACTGCGATGTGATTGGCGCGTTTGTACGCCAAGGTTGCGCCGAAAAACGTGCCCCACACCAACAAATACCTGGATAATTCTTCACTCCAGGTCAAGGCGTTAAAGGCGACGCGAAACACCACCTGCAGCGTGGTGACAATGACTAGGCCGGCCATGATGAGGAATACCATCCCCACCATGGCCCGGTCGACTATATTACTCAGCGTGTTGATCAATTTGTTGACTTGGCCCATACTACCTCCCCGGCCTACTTTTTCGCCTTGTTGATGTCTTCCAGCAACGTACCGAATTTCGGGCCATACTTGTCGTAAACCGGTTTTACGGCCGCCTGGAATGCCGCTGTGTCAGGTTCAGTGATCTGCATGCCCTTTTCCTTGAGCGCTTTCAGTTGTTCCGTCATTTGTTCCGCATTCCACTTGCGTTCATGCACTGCGGCTTCCTGCGCGGCTTTCACCAGAATATCCTGGGTTTCCTTGTTGAAGGAGCCGAAAACTTTTTTGCTCATCAGGAACAGCGCCGGTGCATAGGAATGTTTGGTCATGGTCAAATATTTTTGGGTTTCATTGAGTTTGAAGGAATAGATGACGTTGACCGGATTTTCCTGTCCGTCGATCGTGCCTTGCTGCAGGGCGGTCAGAGCTTCGGTCCAAGCCATGGGAACCGCATTGGTGCCCAGCGTTTTGAAGGTGTCGATATAGACAGGATTCTCCATGACGCGAATTTTCAAGCCAGCCATGTCCGCCGGCGTCTTGACGACTTTTTTCGAGTTGGTGAGGTTGCGGAAGCCGCGCTCGGCGTAGGCCAGACCTTTCAGGTTGATGGCGTCGAGCTTGGCGAGTACTTTCTGCCCCACCGGACCGTCTAACACTTTGTAGGCTTCTTCGGGTGAAGCAAACATAAACGGCATTTCAAAGGCGGCGATTTCCGGCAGGAAATTGGCGACCGGTCCATTGGTGATGACACCCATGGCGATCGTGCCGATCTGCATGCCTTCGATCAGGGTCCGCTCGTCGCCGAGCGACGCGTTCGGGAATACTTCCACCTTCACCGCGCCTTTCGTGCGCGCTTCGACCAGTTCCTTGAACTTCAGGGCCGCAATATGGAAGCCGTCTTTTTCATTGACCACATGCGCCAGTTTAATCGTCTGCGGGCCGGCCGCCGGTTTTGCTTCCGGTTTCTTTTCGGCGCCGCCGCAACCACTCAAAGCCATGGCCGCGATCAACAAACAACTCGTCAGTAACATTTTGATATTTTTCATTTCTATGTTTCCTCCCCTTCTTACCCTCTTACCTTGCAACCTTCGTCTTATTTCAGAACCGCGCCGGTATTGGCGGAAGTGACTAGTTTTGCGTAACGAGCCAGATATCCGGTCTTCACTTTGGGCTCCGGACAAACCCAGGCCGCTCGGCGTTTGGCTAGCTCGGCGTCATCCAGTTTCACTTCCAGTTTCCGGCCGGGAATATCCAGCAGAATTTGGTCGCCATCTTGAAGCAATCCGATGGGACCGCCTTCCATCGCTTCCGGTGAAATATGACCGACGCAGGCGCCCCGGGTCGCTCCGCTGAACCGGCCATCGGTCAGCAGCGCCACTTTCAGGCCCATTCCGGCAATCACCGCCGTCGGGTTCAACATTTCCTTCATGCCGGGACCGCCTTTGGGGCCTTCATAGCGAATGACCACCACATCGCCGTCCTTGATCTTTTTGCCGATGATCGCTTCGATCGCCGCATCTTCGGAATCAAAAACCCGGGCCGTGCCGTTGAACACCAGCATATCTTCCGCCACGGCGCTCTCTTTGACCACTGCGCAGTCCGGCGCCAGATTCCCTTTGAGTACGGCCAGTCCGCCGCTCTTTCGATAAGGATTTTCCACGCTGCGGATCACATCGGGCCGCTTGATGGCCGCATTTTTCAGGCGGTCGGCCATGACGCCGTCCACTGTCAGGGCATCTTCATGAATCAGGCCCAGTTTGCTGAGTTCCTTCATGACTGCCGGAATGCCGCCCGCTTCGTTCAGATCCTGCAGATGGTGGGAACCGCCCGGACTCATCTTGGTCAGATACGGAGTTTTGGCGCTGATTTTATCGAACAGCGACAAAGGAAGTTCGATCCCCGCTTCGTAGGCGATCGCCGTCAAGTGCAAAACGGTGTTGGAGGATCCGCCAATGCCCATATCCACGGCGATGGCGTTTTCAAACGCTTGGATGGTCATGATGTCGCGCGGTTTGATATCTTTGGCGATCATGTTCATGACAGCAACACCGGCTTCCCGGGCCAACATACGGCGGGCGCCGGTATAAGCCGCCGGAATGGTGCCATTACCCACGATCCCCATTCCCAGGGCTTCCGTCATGCAGTTCATGCTGTTTGCGGTAAATAAGCCAGCACAAGAGCCGCAACCCGGACAGCCGGATTTTTCCATGCAGTCCAGTTCCGCCGCGTCGATTTTCCCGGCTTCGAACAGCCCCGCAGCTTCAAACATGGTGCTGACGCTGACGTCTCGACTTTCATACCTTCCCGCCAGCATCGGTCCGCCGCTGACGACGACCGACGGAATATTAAGCCGGGCCGCCGACATCAGCATCGCCGGCGTGATTTTATCACAGTTTGTGACCATCACCAAGCCATCCAGCCCGTGGCCGATCGTCATCGCTTCCACCGAAT
>CAZRQI010000171.1:0-4346 GCA_964602025.1 uncultured Veillonellaceae bacterium | reverse complement strand
GATAAGCGGCCAGAACCGCCGCCGAAGCGATAAATCCATCCAGCATGACCAGCGCCCGGCGTGACGCCGCTCCGAGCACCACCCCAGCCATCGCGGCAATTTCCAGGCCGCCGACTTTGGTCAGCACATCCAGGGCATCCCGGGGATCCGGTCGGTTGATTGCCACCGATTCCTCGATCACCCGGATCTTGTGCTGAACAAAATCCGCCGAAATCCCGGTCCCTGTCCCGACGACGACGCTCACGGGCTCGCCGGTGAAGACATGAACCATCGCCGAACTGGCCGTGGTATTGCCGATTCCCATTTCGCCGAGGCTGATGACGCGAACACCCGCATCCGTCAGTTCCCGGGCGATCCCGATGCCGATTTTAATCGCCTGAAGAACATCTTCACGGCTCATCGCCGGTCCGCGCCGCATATTGTCAGTCCCGTGGCGGATCTTACAGTGCCGGATCGGCAGTTCCAGAGAAAGATCCGATTTGACGCCGACATCCACCAAAACCAGCCGGGCGCCGGCATGGCGCGCCAGCACATTGATTCCGGCGCCGCCGCGCACAAAATTGTATACCATCTGTTCGGTTACTTCGGCGGGAAACGCGCTGACTCCTTCTTCCGCCACGCCATGGTCGGCCGCCATCAAAACCACGGCCTTGTCGGGAATCCCGGGTTTCGCCTCGCGCTGCACGCCGGCGAGCTGGCAGGCCATCCGCTCCAATACGGACAGGCTGCCCCGGGGTTTCGTCAGACTGTCCAGGTGCTGCTGGGTCTGATTCATGATCGTTTCGTCCAGCGCCTGGATGCTTTGGATGACTGCGTCGATTTCCTTCATGGTTGCTTCCTCCCCTGTTCCCTGCAGCGCAACGCTGCCCGATCTCCATGATTCCTATTATGAGGCTTTATTTGTTTTTTTAAAGCCTTTGAGGAAAGACGGCCGTCTTTCCTCAACAAAAAGGCTAGAATAACCGTTTCCCGCCGCGGGTTATTTGTCTTCCCCGGACAGCTTGCCGACAAACAGCATCGCCACAAGAACCGCGGTAATGCCACCCGTCAGTTTGCCGACGATCATCGGGAAGATCATCGCTTTTTCGACGCCGGCGGTAAAGCCGAGGTGATCGCCGAAAACGAAAGCGGCGCTCACGGCGAAGGCGATATTGATCACTTTGCCTCTGGGATTCATGTCTTTCAGGATGTTCAGCATCGGGATGTTGTTCGCCAACGTGGCGATCATGCCGGCCGCCGCCGCTTCGTTCATTCCCAGCAAGCCGCCCAGCTTCATCAGGGGTTTGGCGAACACTTTGGTAATGACCTGGACCATCGGGAACGCCCCGATCAATACGATGGCGATCGAACCGACGATCTGAATGCCGTCGCTGATCGGCGCCATACCGGGAATCAGCACCAGGCCGGTCAGGGTTTCCAACACGATGCAGGCCGTGCAAATCGTGATGAAGATGGTCAGGCCCTTGCCAAATATGGCAAATCCGCCGATCATTTTCGACGGCGCCATCCAAAGGCCCGCCGCGATCAAGATGGCGACGAGGGCGATCGGCACGATGTTGGCAAGAATCATGCCCATGTTGTAGCCGGCGGCGATCCCGCCCGCGAGGCAGCCGAGGGGAATGGTGATCATGCCGATCATGATTCCCTGCGCCAGAAACTTGTGGTCATCTTTCTCGATGATGCCGAGGGCGACGGGAATCGTGAACACGATCGTCGGTCCCATCATGGCGCCGAGGATCAATCCGGCGAAAGAACCGGCCTCCGGCGTCTGAGCCATGGCTTTGGCGAGAGGATAGCCCCCCATGTCGTTGGCCAGAAGGGTCGTCGCGAACATGGCGGGGTCGGCGCCCAGCATGGTGTAAACCGGGACAACCACCACGCCGAGAACTTTGGCCAGCACCGGCGCAATCGAAACCACGCCGAGCATGGCGATGGACAGCGAACCCATGGCCATGAAGCCTTCGTCGAACTTGTCGCCCAGTCCGTATTTGTTGCCGAAGATTTTGTCCAGAGCACCCAGGACCATGAAAAACATCATGATGTAGAGAATGATTTCGTTAATACCCACCAAGAACACCTCCAGTATATTTATTTTTCCACTGCCGCCTTCTCAGCTTGACCCGAACCGCACCCTCCTCCCGCCGGAACCGTCGCCAAAAAAAGAAACAGCCTTTTACAACGACAGATTTCCCCATCGTCATAAAAGGCTCAATTGCCCTATTCCATTTTCGTGTTATTTTACTTCTGCTCCCGCGTTAAGAATTCCTGCTAAAAATTTTCCCATTATTCATATTTTTAGCATTTTATTTTGCGTTCAGGATCGCATCGATCTTATCCTTGCCGAATTGTTTGGAAAACTCGGCAAAGGCGGGTTGCATGGCGTCCTGCCAGGCTTTTTTGTCGACGTCTTTCGTAACGGTCATGCCTTTTCCCGCCAGTTCGCCGATCTGCTTATCCTCCGCGTCCCGGCCCAGTTTGCGCTGATATTTCGCCATTTCCTGCGCCGTTTTCAACAGCATGTCCTGGTCTTCTTTCGGCATGGCCTGCCATTTCTTGAGGCTGACGATCAAAACGGCCGGTGAATAGACATGTTGGGTCAGTGACAGGAATTTTTGCACTTCGTAAATTTTTGAGGAATAGATCACCGCGATCGGATTTTCCTGACCATCGATCACCTTTTGCTGCAAAGCGCCGAACACTTCGCTCCAGGCCATCGGCGTAGGATTCAGCCCGGCGGTCTTGAACGCCAGCATATGGGTCTTGTTTTCCATCGTCCGGATTTTCATCCCTTTGGCGTCCGCCGGCGTTTTTACCGCCACTTTGGAGTTGGTCAGGTTGCGGAAGCCGTTTTCCCAGAACGCCAGTCCCTTCAGGTTGGCTTTGTCCAGATCGGCGAGCAGTTGCTGGCCGATCGGCCCGTCCAAGACCTTGTCGACATGATTGAAATCCCGGAACAGAAATGGAATGTCCACGATCAGCATCGACGGGCTGAAGTTGCCGATCGGCCCCGTAGATCCGACATAAATGTCGATAGTGCCCTGTTGCAGCCCTTCCAGCAATTCCCGCTCGCCTTTGCCAAGCTGCCCGTCCGGATAGACCTTGACCTCAATCCGGCCCTTGGATCGTTCCTTGACCAATTCGGCGAATTTGTTCGCGCCCAGATTATAGGTGTGTGTCGCCGTCGTCAATGTCGCAAGTTTCAGCTGAGCCTTGTATTCCCCCTTGGCGGCCGGCGCGGCCGCTTTTTTATCCCCACCGCAACCGGCGGTCATCCCGATCAGAAGCAATGCCAGAACGACTATGATCCCCCGTTTAATCATCGTTCCCCCTCCTCCGTATTTTTTATTCATGAATCCCCTGATTCTTTTCCAGGGCCTTGATCAACAGCGTCAACGTCCGGTTAACCGGTGTCGGCACTGCCAGTCGGATTCCTTCCCGGACCAGCGCCCCATTGATGGCGTCGATCTCCGTGATCCGGCCATGGAGAATGTCCTGCAGCATCGACGACCGGTTGGTCGCCGTCGCCGCTGCCACCGCCAGCACTTTTTCGACGGCGTCGCCGTACGGCAGCGGAATGTGCGCCGCCGCCGCCACCTGGACCGCTTCGGTCACGGCCAGTTTGACGAGCTCGCGGGTTTCTTCGTGGTCGTTCAGCTGTCCGTTGCCATACCGCAATAAAGCGGTCAAGGCATTGATTCCCGCATTGATGACCAGTTTTCCCCAAATCAGCGACTGGACGGCATCCTCGGCGAAAGCGGGAATTCCGGCGCGGGTCAATATCGCCGCCGCCTCACGGCAGAAGTCGTCCACCGGCCCGGCCAGCCGTCCGATGTGCGTATCTCCCCGGCCCCCATGGCGAATTCTGCCAGGACCAAGCAACGTGGCCCCCTGGGCGGTCGTTCCGGCCAGCACCCGTTCCGCGCCGACGAGCGCGGCAATCGTTTCAGCGTTGCCCAGTCCATTCTGCAGAGTCAGCACCCGGCCGGCAGAACCCAACAAGGTCTGGGCGCTTCGCGCCGCCGCCTCGGTCATCGCGGATTTGACAAAGATGATCACAAGGTCCGCGACTGCATCCAAATCTTCGCTGCGGTATGCAGCCGCCGCCAGTTTCGCCCGGACGTCGCCCTGTTCGGTTTCGAGAATCAATCCCTGCGTCCGGATCGTTTCGATATGCTCGGCCCAGACATCGACCACCGACACGTCTTCGCCCGCCGCCGCCAGTCGGGCCGCAAACAGGCCGCCCATGGCGCCGGCGCCAATGATGACAATCTTCATGGCAGCTCCTCCGTCTCTAATACAGGCGTTTCAGGACTTCCTCCTTCATGGTGAAGCAGTGCTCCGGTCCG
>CAZRQI010000170.1:0-4361 GCA_964602025.1 uncultured Veillonellaceae bacterium | reverse complement strand
GGCGTCCGGTTCAAAAAGCCCATCTGTATCAAAAAAGGTTCATAAACGTCTTCGATCGTGTCCGTTTCTTCGCTGACCGCGGCGGCAATCGTTTCGACACCGACCGGACCGCCATTGAATTTTTCAATAATCGTGGTTAAAATTCGCCGGTCGTTCCGGTCCAGTCCGCAGGCATCGACTTCGAGCATACCCAGAGCCTTGTCCGCGACTTCCCGGGTAATTACGTGCCGATCCGCGACCAAGGCGAAGTCCCTCACCCTTTTCAGCAAGCGGTTGGCGACGCGGGGCGTCCCGCGAGCCCGGCGGGCAATCTCTTCCGCACCGCCAGTTTCCAGGGAAACATTCAACACTTCGGCCGCTCGCGTGACGATCTGCAACAAAGCTTTCGGCCCGTAATACTCCAAACGGCACATCACGCCAAACCGATCCCGGAGCGGTGATGCCAAAGCTCCAGCGCGGGTTGTCGCTCCCACAAGCGTGAATTTTGGCAGATCCAAGCGGATCGAACGAGCGCTTGGCCCCTTGCCGATGATAATATCCAGCGCGTAATCCTCCATCGCCGGATATAATACTTCTTCCACACTGCGGTTCAGGCGGTGGATTTCATCAATGAACAAGACATCTTTTTCGCCGAGGTTCGTGAGAAGAGCCGCCAAATCCCCCGCTCGCTCAATGGCCGGTCCGGATGTGATCCGCAAACTGACGCCAAGTTCATTGGCGATAATTCCGGCCAACGTCGTTTTCCCAAGGCCTGGCGGCCCGTGAAGCAACACATGGTCCAACGCTTCGCGTCGAGCCAGCGCCGCCTGAATGAAGACCGACAGGTTTTGCTTTACCTGATCCTGGCCGATATATTCCACAAGACGGCGGGGGCGGAGGCTGAGCTGCCAAGTGTCGGCTTCCTGCTCCGGGCCGGAAATTACGCGTTCCTCTTCCATGTCTACCTCCCGCCCATTTCCCGCAATACCGCCCGAATCAGAGCCTGCGCCGTCATTTCGACGCCAGACAGTTTGCGTAGCCGCGGCAGAATTTCTCCCTGCTGATATCCCAACGCCAACAACGCGGCCATCGCTTCATCGAAGGCCGAACCGACGCCGGCCGTCATCGACTCGCCGCCCGCATCCAAAGAAGCGGCAATCCCAATCTGACCGATTTTATCCCGCAATTCCAAAATGATTCGTTCGGCGGTTTTTTTGCCGACTCCGGAAATCCGGGTCAAAGCTGTCAGATCGTTGCGGCTGATGGCTGCCCGAATCCCTTCGGGTTTCATGCCGGAAAGTATGGCCAGCGCCATCTTCGGTCCAACACCGGTGACATTCAACAGCAGCAGAAACATCTCATGTTCTTCCGGCGTGGCGAATCCAAACAGCAGCACGGCATCTTCCCGAACATTCAGGTATGTATAGAGTTTGACCTCTGCGCCGCATGCCAGTTTGTCCCGAGTTGACGCCGGAACAAAAACCCGGTAACCTACGCCCTGGACATCCAGAAAACAGACTTCCGGTTGCAACTGATCCACGATTCCCCGCAAAAATCCTATCATCTTACTTTAACCCCTGCCGAATTTTTTCCACCGAACTGCAATGCGCGCTGCAAATGGCAATCGCCAAGGCATCCGCCGCATCATCCGGCGTCGGTTTCTTTTCCAGGCACAACAGTCTCTGTGTCATATAAGTAACCTGTTCTTTCGTTGCCTGACCATACCCCACTACAGCTTGCTTCACTTGCAATGGCGTCAGTTCCAGCAAGGGCGCCGCATTATTTTCCACCGCCAGCAAAATGACGCCGCGAGCTTCGCTGACCGTCATTGCAGTCGTTACATTGCGATTGAAAAACAACTTTTCCACTCCGACAATATCCGGCCGACGTTCCCGAATCAATTCGTCGATCCGTTCATAAATGATCTTCAGTCGTTCGGCCCGCCGCATCGATGGAGTGGTCCGGATTACCCCGAATCCGGACCCATGCAAAGAATTCCCGTTCAATTCAACAAATCCGTAGCCGCAAATCGCGTTGCCCGGATCGATTCCCATGGCCAGCAAAACGCCGTCCCCCTATACGAGTGTCGGAAAATGCAAATTACTCGTCTTCATCCTCATCCGGCACATCGAAGTTTCCATAAACATTCTGAACATCATCCTGCTCTTCCAAGGCATCCACCAATCGCATCAGCTTGGCTGCGTCATCGCCTTCCAGCGCGATCGTGGTTTCCGGGATCATGCTGATTTCCGCCGACTCCCACTTGATCTTGGCTGTTTCCAACGCGTTGAGCAGAGTTTCAAAATCCTCCGGTTCACAGGTAACCTCGAACTGTTCGTCTTCACTGGCCATATCTTCGGCGCCGGCATCCAGCACGATCGCCAGCAAATCTTCTTCCTGCAGCTCCGGTGTCTTGTCAATTAAAATCAGGCCTTTTTTGTGGAACATCCACGATACGCAACCGGATTCGCCCATGTTGCCGCCGTGCTTGGAAAAAATATGCCGCATCTCCGCCGCCGTACGATTCCGATTATCGGTCATCGTTTCCACCAGCAAGGCAACTCCAGCGGTCCCATAGCCTTCATAAGTGATTTCCTCGTAGCTGGATCCTTCCAGAGTCCCTTGTCCTTTTTGAATCGCCCGCTGGATATTATCTTTGGGGATATTGTTTTCCCGCGCTTTTTGCAGTGCCAGCTTTAGACGCATGTTGCCGGTAGCGTCCGCGCCGCCGATCCGTACGGCTGTTGTGATTTCACGGCTGATCTTGGTTGTGGCCGCTCCTCTGGCGGCATCCGCTCGTCCCTTTTTGTGCTTGATGTTCGCCCATTTTGAATGCCCTGACATAACTGATGCAACTCCTTCTGAAAAATATTTAGTTGTGTCGCGAAAGGAAACACTTCCGAAAGGCTACGGCCGCAGGACTTGCCGCTACCGCGAATTACTTCAACGAGAGTATAACATAAAAGACTATTTCTGTGCAAAATCGCTTCTTTCCTCCCGATCCTGCAAACGCGGAAATTTCTATCGAACCGACCCTTGAACTTCAAGCCCGGGCGCTTTTTGCAAACAATCTTCACGAATGAATTTTGTGGTATAATATTTTGGTGTAAAAGGGGGAATCTTATGCGTCAGAATCCGCAGGCCGCCGAGGTGGCATCGCGAAATAAGTCCCGGGGTTCGGTCATCGCCATCGTCATTGTCGCTATTATGGCCTTTCTGGTCATCGGGATCGGTGTCGGGCTCGGCTTTTTGTCCGCCACGATCCAATCTGCGCCCAATCTGCGCGGCGACATTCGTCCGGCGGCTTCCGCCCAGGTCTTTGATGTCAACGGCAAGCTGATCACTGTGTTACATGCTGTGGAAAACCGGTTGCCCGTTGCCTTGGATAAAATCCCGAAAGATTTACAAAATGCGTTTGTGGCGTTGGAAGACAATCGTTTTTATCAACATGGCGGCGTCGATCCCCGGGCCATTTTGCGCGCGGCCTGGATCAACCTCGTTGCCGGCGGCGTTTCCGAAGGTGGCAGCACGATCACCCAACAACTCGCCAAGAACGCTTTTTTGACCCAGGAACGAACCTGGAAACGAAAAGTTCAGGAAGTCATCATTGCTTTTCAAATTGAAAAGCAATATACAAAGAAAGAAATCCTGGAGCTCTATCTTAATCAGATTTACTTCGGCGCTGGCGCTTACGGCGTGGAGGCGGCCGCCCAGACTTATTTCGACAAAAGCGCGGATAAGTTGACGCTTGCCGAATCGGCGATGTTGGCGGGACTGCCGAAGAGTCCAAACTACTACTCGCCTTTCAACAGTATGAAAGTTGCGAAGGAACGGCAAGCGACAGTTCTGGATCAGATGGTGAAGTATGGCTATTTGGACAAGGCGACAGCCGACAAAACAAAAAAGGCTCCCATTAAGCTAGCGAGCTCGGAACCCACCAAACCGGATCCGAAGCAAAAGGACAAAAATGTTGAAGCTTCCGCCTCCTATTTTATTGAATACATTACTTCCCAACTGATCGACAAGTATGGTGCAGACACTGTTTATAAAGAAGGGCTGAAAGTATATACCAGCCTGGATCTGGAAATGCAAAAAGCCGCGGAGAAAGCCATGCGGGAACTGCCGGTCAAGTCGGTGGACAAAAACGGGTTGCAGCAGCCCCAGGGCGCGCTGGTGTCGATTGACACCCACACCGGCTATGTCAAAGCAATGGTTGGCGGTCGGGGCACCGACAAATTCAACCGGGCTGTTCTGGCGGAACGCCAACCGGGGTCCGCTTTCAAACCGTTCGTCTACCTCACGGCGCTGGATAGCGGCAAATCTCCCGCTTCGATTGTGGATGACAAACCTTTCAGCGCTGGCAGCTATGCGCCCATGAATTA
>CAZRQI010000169.1:0-4364 GCA_964602025.1 uncultured Veillonellaceae bacterium | reverse complement strand
ACTTCCAAACAGATGCGTAAAGAAACCGACGCACTGCCGGTTGGTTATGGCGCCATGCTCATCGAAGGCGTCGTAGCGGTTATCGCTCTGGGTACCCTGATCATGGCTGGCGGAATGATGAAAGGCGGTCCGACCGTCGTATACGGCGCCGGCATCGGCAGAATGTGCGGCCTGATCGGCATCGATCCCAAGGTCGGAACTTCGCTCGGCCTGTTGGCCCTGAACTCCTTCCTGCTGACCTCGCTCGACACCGCGACCCGTATTGCCCGGTATCAGTTCCAGGAACTGACTGGCAACCGGATTGACAAATACAGCGCGACGGCGGTCGGCGTGGCCATCGCTCTCGTCCTGTTGTTCTGGAAAACTGGCAACACTCCGGCTTGGGCCCTGATCTGGCCGGTATTCGGCGCCGCGAACCAATTGGTGGCGGCTATGGCTCTGTTGGCCATCGGCGTCTGGGTTATCCGTTGCCTCAACAAACCGGCCAACTTCATCATGATCCCGATGCTGTTCATGCTGGTTACCACGTTCGCCGGCCTCGGCCTGCTGATCGTGGACAACCTGACGAAACAGCCGCTGCTGGCAGCAATCTCCGTGATTCTGCTGGTCATGGCCGTCGTGCTTTGCAAGATGGCGTGGGGCGCTCTCAACAAACCGACCGACAATCTCTGCAAAACCGAATAACGAATCGCGTTGGTTCGGACCGGAAGATAAACTCTTCCGGTCTTTTTTGTTGCCGGGAAGGAGAAGACGCGCTGGTAGCGAATACAATTATCATATGGAAAAAAATGATGTGGAATTTCTCCGGCAGGCGTTTGCCGCCGAAAACTACATATGTGAAGACGATCTGGTGATCACGGTGGGGTTGGCGCTGAAACTGGGCCGTCCCCTTCTGGTCGAAGGCGCTCCCGGCGTCGGTAAAACCGAAATCGCCAAAGTGTTGGCAACGGCTCTGGGGACCGAACTGATCCGCCTGCAATGCTATGAAGGGCTGGATGAAAGCAAGGCATTGTATGAATGGAACTATCAGGCGCAGTTGCTCAAAATCCAGATGATCCGGGACGCCGGCAGCGAGCATTCCGTCGAGGAGGAACTGTTTTCCTCGCGCTACCTTCTGGAGCGGCCGCTGCTGAAGGCGATCCGTTCGCCGGAGCGGTCGGTTCTGCTGATCGACGAGATCGACAAAACGGATGAGGAATTCGAAGCCTTCTTGTTCGAGCTGTTGTCGGATTTTCAGGTCTCCATTCCGGAAATGGGGACGATCCGGGCGGTTCATATTCCCGTTGTCGTGCTGACCAGCAATCAGGAGCGGGAATTGTCGGATGGCTTGCGCCGCCGCTGTGTTTACCTGTATATCGATTATCCGTCCGTTGAGAAAGAAGCGGCCATTTTGCAGCGTAAAGCGCCGGGGCTGCCGGAGCGGCTGAGTTGGGAAATCACGGCCGCGATGCAGTATCTGCGGCATGAACTCGATTTGGAGAAGCCGCCATCCACGGCGGAAGCGATCGACTGGGCAGTCGTGCTGGCCGATTTGGGTTGCCGCCAATTGACGCCGGAGGTGGTTCGGCAGACGATGGGACTGTTGCTGAAGAACCATCATGATTTTACCGTATTCACCAAAACCATCGGTTATGAAGGGTTTTGCGCTCTTCTCCGGCAACGTTGGGATGGCATCGACCTCGCGGCCAAGGGGGATTCCCTGTTGGCACGGGCGGTAAAAAAAAAGTTCAACCCGTTTTAAGATCTTTTTTGGAGACGCCCTGGAAAACCCTGAAACCCATTCTGGCGGCGAAACCGAATGAGAAAGCGATGTTTGGCAGCGCCTGCCGTGATCTGTTGGGCCAGCTGGATATGCCGCAGGCCGAAGCGGGCGCGGAAGGCGAAGGCGGCGGCAAGTCCGGAAAATCGTTGAGCCGGCGCGATTTGGATGCGATCACACCCGCGGATTTTCCTTTTTTGGTCGAACGTATCCGTCGTCTCCTGAATCGCCTGGAGATGCGCCAGTCCCGCCGACAGCGCCAGGTTCACCGTTCGCGCTGGATCGATGTGAAACGCAGCGTGCGACTGAGTTTCCGCTATGGCGGCGCTATGTTCGCCCTGGGGTTTCGCCGGCCGCGGCTGCGCCAGCCGCGAATCGTCATTGTCTGCGATGTGTCGGCCTCGATGATCCGGCATATCCGCTTTACCTTACCGCTATTGTTCGGCATGTCCCGGATGGCGAAGGCTACCCGGGCTTTTGTCTGCGCCGGCGGCCTGGAGGAAGTGACGGAGCTGTTCCGCCACGAGCGTGATTTCCAGAAGGCGACGGAATGGATGCTGCGGCAGACGACCCAGGTCGGTCGGGGGACCAATCTGGGACAGGCGTTCCAAACCTTGCGGTCGGAATTTCCGGAGACATTGAACGCATCGACCTGCCTGTTGGTGGTGAGCGATGCCGAGACGGTGGATCCGGAGTTGGCCGTTCGGGAATTGCGTCATTTGGCCGGACGCGTGAAGAAACTGGTATGGCTGAATACCCAGCCCCGACGGCAGTGGCATGAAAACAAATGGATCCCGGCCTTGCGTCGCTACGCTCGGATGGAAGAGTGCACCACTCTGGCGAAAACGGTTCGGATTCTGCAATCTCTATGATAATTCGTTACTTTTTTTATTTATTTATCCTGTTCAGTCCCTTGGACGAATGGTAAAATTACTTCGTTTGAAAAATTCGTCTGGGGGAGATGGGGTTAATGTCCAAAAAAACAATTGCCTTGCTTGTGATCGGGATCATGGCGCTGACGCTGCTGGTCGGCGGGTGCGGCGGATCGGAAGCGAAAAAGGAAGCGCCGCTGGCTGTCGGTAAGGAAGCTGTGGTAAAAGTTCCTTCGTATCTGGCCTTTGATGAAGCCAATGGCAAAAAAATGGTGGAATATCTGCAGTCGGACAATGAGCCGGTCCTTGGGAAATTGGTGCTCGACAAAGTCATCGACGGTCTGGAGGAAGGCGCCAAGGTGAAGGTCGTTTCGCAGCAGGGCGCCATGGTAAAAGTCAATTATAAAGGAAAAGACATTTACGTTTGGGCAAATCATCTGAAACAATAATTTTCCGACATAATCAAGACTTGGCCGGCACGATTCGCAAGGATCGTGCTTTTTCTGTTTTCAGGGAGTAAACTTTCCCTGTCCGTGGCGTGCCTTGCGCAGCAGGTCAAAAACCGGCTATAATAAACAGGAACTTTCCGTAGGGAGGTAACCATGGAAGTATTGACGGCGGAGCACATGGGATTCTGCTATGGCGTGCGGCGGGCCGTGGAAATGGCGGCGGCGGCGCCGGGACAAACCGGTGCGCCGGTGTTTACCCTGGGACCGCTGATTCATAACCCCCAGATGATCGAAAAATTGCGGACGCAGGGCGTGGGCGTAGTGGACGAGCTGGCGGCGGCCGGCGCGGCGGCGGTCGTGATCCGCTCCCATGGCGTGGGTCCCGCGGTGTATGCGGAAGCGGAACGGCAGGGGAAAGTGCTGCTGGACGCAACCTGTCCCCATGTGAAAAAGGCTCAGTTGGCGGCGCGCGCTTTTGCGGCAAAAGGCTTGCAGGTCGTGGTGGCCGGCGAGCGGAAACATCCGGAAGTCGCGAGCATTCTCGAATGGGCCGGACCCGGGGCCATTGCGGCGGAAACGGCGGCGGACATCGAGTCGGCGGCTCTGACGGGAGCGGTGGGGATCGTATCCCAGACGACGCTGGAACGGGACGTGTTTGATGGAATCTTGACAGCGCTGCGGCGTCGCGGCATCGAACCGGAAGTGAATCCGACGATATGCCGCGCCACGGAAGAGCGTCAGACGGCGGCGATGCAGCTGGCCCGGCAGGTGGACGCGATGGTGGTGGTCGGCGGCAAGAATAGCGCCAATACCCGCCATTTGGCCGAGGTTTGCCGCAAGGCCGGCGTTCGGACCTATCATGTGGAAACGGCGGCGGAACTGTCGCCCGAAATGTTTTTGGGCGTGAAGAAAGCAGGAATTACGGCTGGCGCTTCGACGCCGGACTGGATCATTGAGGAGGTTAAACAACGAATGGAAAACATGGAACAGGTGAATCTGGACCCGCAGGATCGTCTCGAGGTAGGAACCGTTTTGGCCGGCAAAGTCGTCGGGGTCAACAAGGATCTCGTATTCGTGGATATCGGCCAGAAAGCGGAGGGCGTCATCGCCTTGTCCGAACTGGCCTGGCCCGTTCCGCAGGATGCCCATGAGGTCGTGGCGACCGGGCAATTGTTGAATGTGTTGGTACTGGAACCGGAAACTGCGGAAGGTTCCGTGCGGCTGTCCAAAGTCCAGGCCGACCGGTTGTTGGCCTGGGACCATCTTGAAGAAGCTATGAACAAC
>CAZRQI010000168.1:0-4433 GCA_964602025.1 uncultured Veillonellaceae bacterium | reverse complement strand
TGGCGACGTCCCTGGCGCCGAGCGAGATCTGGATGATGCTTTGCAGGGAAAGGTTGACAGTGACGAGAACCAGAATCCAGCCGATGATCCCCATGGGACCGACGCCGTCGATCAGGCTGGTATACGGCACGGCCGGCGGCAGTTTGGCGATCACCGAACTGAGTCCGCCGTGCTGGACAATGCTGACGAGAGTAGCGGCGACGATGCCGAAATAGATCAGCACGACGTTCAGGATGTTGGACAAACTGGCCGACCACATGCCGCCGATGAAAGTGATGCCGATAAAGACCGCGGCGCTGGTCAGCATTCCGGAGGTGAAACTGAAAATTTCGGGCAGCATGGCATGCAGGATAGTGCCGCCGGCGATGTACTGCAACGAAGTGATGACCAACTGGATGATGATTTGACAGAATACGCCGATGACCATGCCTTTTCGATCATAGAAACGCTCCAGCAGTTCGGGGATGGTCGAGATGCGCAACTGGCGATATTTTTTGGCGACCAACAGACCCATGCAAATGGCGCCGATTCCCCAAGCGGCTGTGTACCAGCCGGCGGACAAGCCGACTTTGTAGGCCTGTTCGGATACGCCGATGGTCGACGCGCCACCGATGGCAAGACCCACGATGGAAACGGTGACCAGAGTGGTGGTCAGTTTGCGGCCCGCCAGTACATAGTTTTCCACGCCGCCCCGGGACCGCTTTTCCGCCCAGAAGCTGATCAGGAACAATACGGCGATGTACAGCAGAACGATAATCAAGGGAATGTTCATGAATAAAGACCTCCCAGCCAAAAAATTTGTTCCGGGAATCCATTTTTGGGGCAAAAAAAATCGTCCCCCGGACAGGGACGATTTCATCGCGGTACCACCCAAATAGACCAACGTCCAGAAAATAAAAAAAGATACCGAACAGGGGCGAATTGTCGCGGTACCACCCTTTTAAGGACGATTGATCCTCTCTAAACCGGTAACGTCGGCGGACGGCGCGGCCTACTGTCAGTTCAGCCTGCTGTTTGGGAAGGAACTTCAGCCTGCTTCCTCAACCGGCTCGCACCAACCGCCGGCTCTCTGATGATTCCCCAAGCTTACTTTCTTCCGTCATCACATTTGATGATTTACAATTATGTATTGAATTATGGCGGATGAATGCTCATTTGTCAACACTGGACGAAGAAAAAATCGAACGGAAGAAGAACGAAAGGATGGAAAAAGATGAAAAACTACGAGGTGGATGCGACGGTAAAAGGCGTGTATGAGACATTGCGGGCTTCGGCCGGCGTGCAGCGGGGAGTCGATTTCCTGGCGGCGGATCATCAAAATACCATCGCGGAACAGATTGCGATCAATGAAGTACCGGCGCCGCCCTTCCAGGAACAGGAACGGGCCCGCTTTTACAGGGAAAAACTGACGGCGTTGGGGCTGTCCGAGGTGGGCGAAGACCAGGAAGGCAACGTGTTCGGCGTGTTCAAGGGGACCGGCGACGGGCCCCGGCTGTTCGTATCGGCGCATCTGGACACGGTGTTCGTCGCCGGCACGGATGTCAAGGTCCGGGAAAAAGACGGCAAGCTGTATGCGCCGGGAATCGCCGACAATGCCCGGGGGTTGGCGGTCATTCTTTCGGTGATCCGCGGGTTGAAGGAAGCCGGGGTCAACACGACGGGCGACATTGTGTTTGGCGGGGATGTCGGCGAAGAAGGCCTGGGCGATTTGCGGGGCGTCAAAGCGTTTTTCCGCGACCACCCGGAGATCGACGGCTACATTGCGGTGGACGGCGTCAAGGAGCAGATAATCACCTATCTGGCGACAGGCAGCCGCCGCTATGAAATCTCCTACCGGGGCCCCGGCGGCCACAGCTGGAACGCATTCGGGCTGCCCAGCGCCATCCACGCCCTGGGGCGGGCCATTGCCAAAATCGGCGATGTGGAGACGCCTTCCCAGCCGAAAACGACCTTTACCGTGGGCACGATTACCGGCGGAACTTCCGTGAATTCCATTGCGGCGGAAGCGACGATGCTTTTGGATATGCGATCCGCCGACGAAGTCGAGCTGAAAAAGCTGGAAACAAAAGTGCTGGGGCTGCTCGAGGCAGCCGCCGCCGAAGAGAATGCCCGCTGGAACAGCAGCGCGATCAAGGTGGAAATCAAACTGGTCGGCGACCGGCCCGCCGGTCAGCAAGATCCGACGGCGGCGATCGTCCAGGCGGCCTGGGCGGCCACCGAAGCGGTCGGCATGACTCCGGAATTCGGCCCGGCGAGCAGCACCGACGCGAACCTGCCGATGAGCCTGGGAATCCCGTCGATCCGAGTGTGCGGCGGCGGCGCGGAAGGAAACAATCATTCCCTTGACGAGTGGTACGATCCGGCCGAGGGCTATCGCGGCGCGCAGAAACTGTTCATGACGTTGCTGGGATTGGTTGGCGTGGCCGGTCTCACCGAGCCTCTGCTGGCAAAACGAAAATAGCCGCTGAACGCAGGACGACTGGCTACTCCGCCAGTCGTCTTAGTGTCTCCGCATGTTCGAGCGGCGTCAGTACAAACAGAAAATCACCGACAATCATCCGGGCGTCGCCTTTGGGAACCAGATCGTGTTCTCCGCGGCGGATACTGACGAGCAGGCAGTTGGCCGGCCATTCGATATCCTTGACGAGCCGGCCATCCAATCGTGATCCCATACCAACCGGCAATTCGATGACCTGCCGCGTTTCTTCAGCGATGACGGCGGCTCCTTTTCCCTGTTTGCGGAGGGAGCGATCCAGAAGCACTTCGTAGATCGGTCCGGTTTTCGCCAGATCCGCGACGAGGTAGGCGGTAATCGAAGCGATGATCAAAGGAAGCATATGGTTGAAGGACCCCGTCATCTCCATGATCAGGATGCTGCCAGTGACCGGCGATTTGACGACTGCGGAGAAATAGGCCGCCATGGCAAGGACGATGATGTTCGTCCGATAAACGCCTTCCAATAGTCCCTGCTGGATGAACAAATCGCTGCAAATGCCGCCGGTTAGAGCGCCAATTACCAGCATAGGCAAGAAAATACCCCCAGGGACGCCGGAACCGTAACTGAGCAGAGTAAACAGGAGTTTTGCCAGCAATAGCAAAAGCATTACGGACAGGCTCATGGGCGCAACGGCCAGCTTGTTGACCAATTCATTGCCGCCGCCGAGAATGTCCGGCAGCCAGAACCCGATAAGGCCGGCGGCTAGCAGCGGCAGCGCCGCTTTGCGAAAACCGGTGAACAGGGTCTGCCGTTCATAGCAATCCAACGCGAGAATCAGGCCGCGGTTGAAGGGAACGGCTGCGGCACCGGCAAGAGCGCCCAGCAGGATGACCAACAAGTAGTAGCGCGAGGGAAGAACCGGCAAGCCGATAAACTGGAAAACCGGATTTGGACCAAAAAAGAATTGGGAGATCACATCGGCGGTTAACGCGGCGGCGATGGACGGCAATAGAACCGCCGGTGAAAAATTTTTGTGCAACTCTTCCAGGGAAAAGATCACGCCGGCCAACGGCGCGTTGAATGCGGCCGACAGGCCGGCGCTGGCGCCGCTGGTAATCAGGTATCTTTCCTCCATGCGGGTTCGTTTCGCCATGCGGCTGAGGCCCTGGCCAATTACCGCCCCCAACTGCACGGAAGGTCCTTCACGGCCGAGTGACAATCCGGCGCCGATGGCCAATACGCCGCCAAAAAACTTGCCAAGCAGGATTTTTAGCCAATGCATTTTCATGACGCCGAGAATGGCGCCTTTGACTTGGGGAATGCCGCTGCCGGCGGACAAGGGTTCTATGACGACGATGCGGTGCAAAATGAAGGCGATGCAGAGTAGAAGAAAGAACCAGAAGACAATAATCGGCTGGTTTCCGGCGAGCCACTGCTTATAAACGGCGGCTCGCAAGGATTCCGTCAATTCCAGCGCATAGCGGAACGCGACGATCACCAACCCGGCGCAGGCCCCGACGATGATTCCTTCGCCAAACAACCGGAACTGGAATTTGCGCCAATTCGCCAAGGCTGTATATACTTTGCTGACTTTGCGAATTTTCATGGCAATCCTCCCAAAACCTACAAACATCAGACTAGGACTTTTGGTTGGGAATGTCAAGTTTCATGAACTCCTTCGCCTGGATGAACGCACATTTCCGCACGAGAATCGTAATGGAAAATTTGCCGGAGCAGCAGGGAAACATCGCTATGGAGTGGAAGCAGTAGGGAGAAGAACGTTGCGTGAACGAGACAATCAATTAGGGAAAGCGAGATGGACGAAGATGAAGCCGAGGAAGTGTTTGATCGTAGCGTTGGTTCTGTTGGCGCTCTGTCCGGTTGGACTGGCCGGGTTGCAGGCTGCGCCGGCCAACCCGTACACGGTGGCGGGAATCGAGAATGCCGCGGAATTTGAGGCGGCATTCGCCAGCCTGCAGAAAGCGGTCGCGGCGAA
>CAZRQI010000167.1:0-4455 GCA_964602025.1 uncultured Veillonellaceae bacterium | reverse complement strand
CGGTTCAGGGCCAGGTTGAACTGGCCGTTGGCGCCGATCTGGAAAGGAACATCGCGTTCCACAATGCCGCCGTTGGTGATCAGGCCGACCGTGGGAAAATTCTTCTGGACGTTGGCGCCGGTGCCGCCGGCGGAAAAGCCGCCAGTTGTGACCGGACCCTGGGCCACGGCGTACACGCTGCCGTTTGCGGCCCGCAAAGGCGTCTGAATCAGCGTTCCCCCCGCCAGGCTCTTGGCGTCGCCCATCGACGACACGGTCACATCGATAGTGTCACCGGATTTCACAAAAGCCGGCAATTTGGCGGAGATCATGACCGCCGCCACGTTTTTGGACTGAAGTTTGCTCTGGTCGACCACTACGCCGAACGAGCGCAACATATTGACCACCGATTGGATCGTGTTGACACTCTTGTTGGAGTCGCCGGTGCCGGCCAGGCCGAATACCAGGCCATAGCCCACCAGCTGGTTGGCCCGGACGCCCTGAACCTTCGCCACATCCTTGATCCGGGTGTTGACCGGCGACTGGATGACGGAAGCGGCCGAAACCGGGGCAATCCATCCCATGATTGCTATGATCGCCCATATCAGACTATTTCGCAGCTTGCGCATATTTCCACCTCATCTAATTCCGGGGCCGTCCCATTCCTGTATTTGCCCCGTCGCACTTAAAACAGCCAGTTCCAGATTTGAGTCAGGATGCCCTGGCGCTGCTTGCTCGCCAGCGGTCCACTGCCGGCGACATTCAGTTTGGCGTCGGCGATGTAGCTCGAATAAATGGTATTGTCCGCCTGAATGTCGCTGGGACGAACTTGTCCGGTTAGGGTAATCGTCTGGCTCTCGCCGTTTTGTTTGATATTTTGGGTTCCAGAAATCACAAGATTGCCATTGGGCTTGACTTCGATAACCTTGACCGTGATCCGGGCCGTCACTTTGTTGGTATTGTTGATGCTACCCTTGGAAGAGAAGTTGTCGTCCTGCGACGTAGACATCTCCGGAATAAAGCTGAGCAAGCCGGTTCCTTTGTCCGTCGATCCCGAAGCCGACTTTGTATTGCTGGAGGCGCCGCTACGGGCCACCGTGGAAGTTTCGCTGACGACCACGGTCAGGATGTCGCCAACGGCCCGAGCCCGTTGATCGCCGAAGATCACGGAGGTCGGCGCGCTATCCGACCAGAGCGACGTCGCCCCGGCGCTGTTCGCCGGCAAAATCGCACTCAACCCCATTAGAAAAACTGCGAAAATCACCAAACATCGTTGCGTTGAATGGCGAGTTTTTGTCATTTCATTCACCCTCCCGGCTGGTTAAGAACCAGCACCGATTTATCTTCCTGCACCCGACCGGTCATGATCCGTTTGGTAACCGAATTTTGCACCCGGACCAGATCCCCGGCCGCCCCTTGGGAAAAAGTGACGCCATTGGCAAAAACTTCGAGCTCGCCGACGCGGGCGACAATTCGGATATTCTCGCCACGCTTGATGAGAATCGGCCGCGACAGATTTCGTTCTGAAAGCACGCTGCCGGGCGGCATGGCATTCCGCACCTGCTGGCCGACCGCCTTGTTCAGTTCGGTCAGATAGCCGGCCGCCAGTTTTCCGGCGTCCATGCGTTCCAACCGCACCGACTGCTCCGTCAAAATATCGCCGGCGTTCAGGTTGGTCGTCGCCACTACCACGTCCAGCACTCGCCGAACCTCGAACTGAACCGGCACTTTCACAAAACTGCGCCCAGCCGTTCGCAGCGCCACGTTCACGGTGGTCTGCCCATTGTAGCGGATTGCGCCGTACAATTCCGGCGCCAGTTCCAATTTTCCCGCCGGCGCTTGCACATCCGCCGGCAATTCGAGCAAATTCACGGTCGATCCGACCGCCGTCTGCGCCAGAAATGACCGGGCAATCTCCGCGATTTGCCGCCCGCTCACCGGTTGCGACTGCGTCGTGACCTTGAACTGCGCCGGCACATTCCAGGCGATCGATGAAAAATCGACACGGTTGGCGGCAAGTTTCGGTTCCAGCGACGCCGGCGTCATATATTCGGTCGTTCCCGGTTTCGGCGCATCTCCCAGCGCCAGTTCCCGGAACAGTTTGACCCGTTCCGGAGAGTCGCCGCTGACCGCCGCAATATCGCCGAGCGTCAACCAGGGGCCGCTTACCTGGGATTCCGGCCGAACGCTGATCGTCAGGCTGGCGGCAAAAACCGCCGGACTAAGCAACCCTATGAGCAGAATCGCCAGAACAGCCGTCCACATCCGCTTCATCCTGGTCGCCTACCGTTTCATTGTATTCGCCGTCGACAGCATCTCATCCGAAGTTGTGACGGCTTTAGCATTGATCTCATAGGCGCGCTGCGCCACAATCATGTTGACCATCTCTTCCACGACCTGTACGTTGGACATTTCAACATATTTTTGTACCAATGTTCCTGCGCCATCTGTGCCCGGATTGCCGACTGTCGGCGTTCCGGAGGCCGCCGATTCCTTGAGCAGGTTGCCGCCGATACTGTCGAGCCCGGCCGCATTGACGAAGCGGGCAAGCTCAAGTTGCCCCAGATTTTGAGGGGTGGTCTGGTTCGGAATTGTAGCGGTCACCACACCTTCAGCGGAAATCGTCACTTCCGTCGCGTTGGTGGGAATCGTGATCTGCGGTTCCAGAAAATACCCTTCCGATGTAACAATCCGTCCCTGCGCGTCTTTTTTGAAGCCGCCGTCGCGGGTATAGCCGAGTGTGCCGTCCGGCATCGTGATTTGAAAGAACCCGTCGCCCTGAATGGCGATATCCAAATTGTTGCCTGTCGCTTCCAAGCTGCCTTGCGTGAATAAATGCTGCGTCGCGACCTGCCGGGTTCCATGACCCATCTGCACGCCGGTCGGCAACATGTTGTCATTGCCGGTCGTCGCGCCAGCCTGTCGGACCGTCTGATAAATCAGATCCTGAAAATCCGTCCGCATTTTTTTGAAACCGGTGGTGTTCACGTTCGCCAGGTTGTTAGCGATGACGTCGACATTCGCCTGCTGCGCCACCATCCCCGAACCCGCTGTCCATAAAGCCCTCATCATAACGCAAAAAAACCTCCTCAGATGCCAAAATCAGCCGTCTCAATCGTTCAACGGCATGCGGGGCCTCCGCGAAGGTCCGGCCCCTATCCTGTTTTCAAGTCCCGTCCGTTATACGGAGGCTACCTGGTTGACTGCCTTGTCGAGCAGCGAATCGTGCGTTTGCACCACTTTGGAATTTGTTTCGTAGGCCCGGTAGCCGGCGATCATGCTGACCATTTCCGAGACCACATTGACATTGGAAAGTTCGATAAATCCCTGCCGAACTTTTGGGGTCGCCGCTTGCGCCTCCACCCCTTCCGGGGCCCGAAACAGGTTGTTGCCCTCTTTCCGGAGACGGTTTTCGTCTTCGAAACCGAACAGCTGGAACGAGTTGTTCTCCACGTTGTCCAGAAAGATGCGGGCGTCTTCGGCTACGGTGACTTTTCCTGCCTGCCCTGTCGGATCGAGATTAATCGGCCCGTTTTGGCCCAGAACCCGGAACCCGTCCTGTGTCACCAATTCTCCCGCCGCACTGCGGGAAAACGTGCCGTTGCGGGTGTAGCGAATACCGGCCGGCGTCTCCACGGCAAAAAAGCCTTTTCCTTCGAGTGCGAAATCCAGGCTATTGCCGCTCGCATGCATGATGCCGGTAGTATGCCGCGTCGCAATCGTATCCACCCAAGATCCGGCGCCCATGTTGCCGATTTCCGGCTGGTCCTGGCCGTCGTTGATCCGTTTGACGGATCGGCTGGCATAGTCCTTCAACACCGCAAAGTCTTTCTTGAATCCCGCCGTGTTAACATTGGCCAGATTGTTGGCGGTAACATCGGCGCGCAGGGATTCGGCCAACATGCCGGCGGCCGCGGTGTAGATTCCCCTGATCAATAAATCACCCCGATTCACTTGTCCTTCTACTTCAGGTATCGGAATAATCGGCGGGAAGCTTAAATAAGAAATTCGATTAAATTCGCGCCAGAATTTTTCAAAGGAAACGTGCCAGCGTGAATCCGCCTCTGAATTTTCCGGGTTTCATGGCTTGTCGCCGGAATTCGTTACGATTTGCGCAGACTTTTTTGCGGCCGCCCCAAATACTCCATCCGGTCGCTCGGAGCTAAAATCAACATCCCTGTTGATTTTGCCTGAAAACGCCTGCTCTTCATCGACGAATTGCACGCCTTCCCGCCAATGAACCCTTTCAAATTCAGAGGCGGATTCACGCACTCATCGCCAATGTCAATAACATTGCCAACCATGCACTCCCCCCGCTGATTTCACCGGACCAGCGTTTTCCGTCAGTTGCGCAACAAAAAAGGACAGGAAACCAAAAACCGCGCCAGCGATTTCGGCTCCTGTCCCCATAGAAATACCGTTTGCTTTATTTGAAACCGGTCTTGCGCACACTCGCCAAATGACTGCCCAACACTT
>CAZRQI010000166.1:0-4460 GCA_964602025.1 uncultured Veillonellaceae bacterium | reverse complement strand
TCGAAGTACGCCAGTATCGTGACCGCTTCGGCCTGGCTGCCGAGCGGCAAAAGCGCCATGTCCGACGGCATGAACGAACAGGGCCTGGTCGCGAACATGCTCTGGCTGGATCCCAGCGACTACGGCAAGCGGGACGAAAAGATCCCCGGCTTGTCGCTGGCGTTGTGGGGCCAATACATTCTCGATAACTTCGCGACCGTGACCGACGCCGTGCAAGCCATCGAAGGCACGTCGTTCCAGGTCGTATCCCAGGCCATTCCGGTCACCGTGCCGGGCGCCGGGACCACCATGTCGGCGGCGGTTCTGCACCTGTCCCTGACGGACAAATCCGGCGACTCGGCGATCATCGAGTATATCAACGGCAAGCCGGTCGTGAACCACAACCGCAACTATACAATCATGACCAACCAGCCGTCGTTCGACAAGCAGCAGGAAAATTTGCGGCAATACCAGGGCTTCGGCGGCACGAAGCCGTTGCCTGGCTCGACCGAGCCCACCGACCGGTTCGTCCGCGCCGCCTACTATATGAAACTCGCCGCCAAACCCCATGATTACCGTGAAGCGCTGGCCGGCGTCCTGAGCGTCGCCCGCGCCGCTTCCCAGCCGTTCCGGGTGTCCGGCGATCCGAAGCACCCCTACGCCGGCGCGACGATCTGGACCTCCCTCGCCGATTCGACCTTCGGCAGCTACTATCTGGCCATGGCCACCAGCCCGTTCATCGTCTGGGCGAATTTCGCGGACTTCAACCTGGAGCCGGACGCGCCGGTAATGAAGCTGGATCTGCGCAACAACCCCGACTACCACGGCAATACCGCCAAGCTATTCGTCAAGGCCGATCTGGCCGAGCTGATTCCGGACTGATCCATCAGCAGCGGTCAACACAAAACCCCCTCGTTTCCTCGGCTGATATGCGCCAGGGAAAGAGGGGGTTCTTTTATTGTCCGATTCTCTTTGCCTTACCGGCGACTGCTCGCCCAGGTCGGGGCCGGCACATGTTTTTTCAGTTTCTGCACGACCGGCAGCACCACGGCCGACGCCACGCCGATCTGCACGAGATTGCCGGGGATCGAAGTCAGCGGCGCGAGCCAGTTGCCGTAGATGACGCCTTCCGCGCCGTAGTAGCCGACGACTTTGATGAGGCAGGCCGCCGTCAACGCCAGGGCATAGGCGGTGAAGCTCTGGTGTTTTTCAGCGATGACGCCCACCGCGTATCCCATCAGTCCGACGATGACCAGGGTAAAAGGCGCCCACAGTAGCCAGCCGCCCACCACGTCGAACAGGGCCATGCCGAGGCCGCCCGCCAGCGCACCGAGCCAGCGCCCGTAGAGGATGGCGATGATGAACAGGGGCACGTTCCCCAGATGGATCAGCCCGCCGTTGGCGGCGATCGGCAACCGCACGTTCACGAAGGCCGTGCAGCAGAAGACGAGCGCGATGCCCAGCGCGGCGTAGACCAGCGGTTTGGTTTGATGCAACAGTCTCGGTTCCATATCCGTCACACTCCCGCCAGACGATGGGCAGCGTGATAGGTCGGCCCCACATAGGAGTTGATCGGGAACCCGTGCTGGATCGCCTGGGTCACGAACTTTTTCGCCTGGGCGACGGCTGCCGGCACACTCAGGCCCTGGGCCAGTCCGGCCGTCACGGCGGCGGCGTAGGTGCAGCCCGCGCCATGCGTATATTCGGTTTTGATTTTCGGTGTTTCATACGTGGTGAATTCTTTGCCGTCATACAGCAAGTCGATGGCCTGGTCGGTTCCCAGCTTGGCGCCGCCCTTGATCAGGACGTACTTGGGCCCGAGCGCGTGAATTTTGACGGCCGCCTCTTTCATCGTTTCGACGGACTGGATGCGAATGCCGCTCAGCTGGCTGGCTTCGAACACGTTGGGAGTGATGACGGTGGCCCGCGGCGCCAGCATCTCGCTGATGGCGACCGCCGATTCCGGGTGCAGCACTTCGTCGGTGCCCTTGCAGACCATGACCGGATCGATGACGATATTTTTCACCGGGTACTCGTCCAGTTTGCGGGCGACCAGCGAAATGATCTCCACGGTCCCCAGCATGCCGGTCTTCATGGCGTCGACGCCGATGCCGCCGAGCACGGTGTTGATCTGGGCTTCCAAGGCTTCGAGCGATAGCGGATAGACGTCGTGGGCCCAGTTGTTGGCCGGGTTCTGGGCGACCAGTACGGTGATCGCGGTCATGCCGTACACGCCAAACTCCTGGAATGTCTTGATGTCGGCCTGCAGGCCGGCCCCGCCGCTCGTATCGGATCCGGCGATGGTAAGCGCCTTCGGTACTTTCATGTCAATAAATCCTCCTGTCCGCTGAAACTTTACTTTGGCTCGCTTTTGTCGAAAAGCATGGTTGTATTATAAAGCAAATCTGGTATCATTAAAATATACAGAACATATATTTTAAATAGGTACAGATTTGGAGGAACAATGTCAAACCTGATCCTTCTCGATCCGGCAAGCAAAGAGCCGTTATATATTCAGCTGTATCGGCATTTTCGCACTGAAATCGAACAGAACAATCTGAAGGAAGGCGTGAAAATGCCCTCCATCCGCTGGTTGGCCGACAGCTTGTCCGTCAGCAAGATTACCGTCGAAAAAGCCTATCAGCAGCTATTGTCCGAGGGGTATATCCAAAGCGGCAACCGGACCCGCTATTCGGTCAGCCGTTTTGTCGACAGCGCCTGGCCCTCGCCAGCCCCGCCGGTCGCGGCCGAGCCCGCCGCAGCGGCCGTACCGGCAAGCAGTGCCGAGACGCCGGTCCGCTACGACCTGGCCAGCGGCGAGATGGACATGGACGGATTTGATTTCGACCTGTGGAAACGCTATATCAACAAGGCATTCGCCGACCCCGACCGGCTGATGCGCTACGGCGACCTGCAGGGCGAGGCGGAGCTACGCCGCCAGATTGTCGCGCACATCCGCTCCCGGGGCGTGAATTGCCGCCACGACCAGGTCATCGTCGGTCCCGGCGTGCAAAGCCTGCTGCATGTGTTGGCGAGTATTCTGAAGAGCGATCATGAAGGCATCGCCTTTGAAGAGCCCGGCTTTAAGATCGGCCGGCGGGTCTGGGAGGACCGCGAGTTTCGGATCATCCCCGTCCGGCTGCGGCGCGAGGGCATCGACACCGACGAACTGGCCCGCAGCGGCGCGCGCCTGGTGTATGTGACGCCGTCGCATCAGTTTCCCACCGGCTACATCATGCCGATCGGCGAGCGGGTCCGGTTGCTGAACTGGGCCAAGCAGACGGGAGCCACCATCATCGAGGACGACTACGACAGCGAGTTCCGTTACTTCGGTCGGCCGCTGCCGGCGCTGAAGGGGCTGGACACCGAGGGAGCGGTCATTTACATGGGCGCCTTTTCCAAGGTCATCCCCCCCTCCATCCGGATCAGCTTCATGGTGCTGCCGGACCGCCTGCTGGAAATCTATAAAAAAAGGGCGTCGCTTTACAATCAAGCGACGTCCGCGATCGAGCAACTGGCGCTGGCCCGCTACATGGCCGATGGTCATCTGGAGCGGCAGATCCGGCGGCTGCGCAAACTCTACAACGAGAAGCACGCCTTGTTCCGCGACAGCATCCGGGCCGGGCTGGGCCGGCGGGTGGAAATCAACGAGACGGAGTCCGGCCTGCACATGGTGCTGACCGTCAAATCGAAGCTGACGCCGAAGGAGCTCTACGACCGGGCGCTGGCCAAAGGCTGCCGGATCGCCCTGTTGCAGGACTATTACCTCGGCGAGGCGCCGGTCACGCCGTCGCAGATCATCCTGTATTTTTCCCGGATTCCGGCCGCCGAAATGAACGAGGCGATCCGACTGCTGCACGAGGCCTGGTTTTAGGATGATTTCCCCAGCGGCTCCATTCGCACGGTCCGGACCGGGAACGGAATGACGATTCCTTCCCGCTGGTAGCGGGCGTAGAGTTTCTTGATGAATTGGTGAATGACCAAATGCTGATCCGTTACGGTCTTGACCCGCAGGATCACATTGAAATTGATGCTGGACTCGGCGAAGCTGTTGTAGCGGATGAGCGGCTCAAATCCCTCGACCCCGCCGGCGGTCGCCTGCAGCACTTGTTTGGCGACCTCGACCGTGACCTGCTCCACCTGGTCCAGATCGCTGCCATAGCTGACGCCGACGGGAACGGCGATGGAACATTCGGCATGCGGCTGGGCAAAGTTGGTCAGGATGGTCTGGGCGATCTTCTGGTTCGGCACGACCACCATGCTGTCATGGGTGTCCTTGATCGTCGTGTTGCGCCAGTTCATGTCGACGATGTGGCCATTTTCGCCGGTCGACAGTTTCACGAAGTCCCCCATCTTGATCTGCTTGGACACCAGGATGTTGATGCCGGAAAACAGGTTCGACAGGGTGTCCTGCAGTGCCAGCGCGACGGCCAAGCCGCCGACGCCCAACGCGGTGAGCAGCGGCGTGATCGAGATCCCGA
>CAZRQI010000165.1:0-4470 GCA_964602025.1 uncultured Veillonellaceae bacterium | reverse complement strand
CAGCCGCCAATACGCGCAACCATTTTCTGAAATCGCTGACGGCGGCCCGGTGGCTCGGGGCCGACCGCATTGCTTTCCACATGGGCGGAATCGGCAAACTGGCGCGCCCACAGGCGTTGGAACTGGCCAAACAAAGATTGCTGGAAGTGCTGGCGGAAGCGGATCGTCTCGGCCTGGCCGGGCCAAAACTCGCAGTGGAGACGCACGGTAAGATGAATCAGCTGGGGACTGTTGCTGAAATTATTGAGGTTTGCAAACTATCGCCCAGGTTGATTCCCCTGGTGGATTTTGCCCACTTGTATGCGGTGGCGGGCGGCGGTTTTTCGCAGGCAAGCGATTATGGGCGAGTTTTTGACCAGATCGCCGCTGAATTGGGCGAGGCAGCGATTGCGAATCTGCATATCCATTTCAGCAGCATTGAATTCACGCCGGGCGGAGAGAAACGGCACTGGGGATTTCAGGACGCTTTCGGACCGCCGTTCCAGCCGTTGATCCAATGGATTGTCGACAAAAAGCTCACGCCGCGGATTATTTGCGAGTCGGCCGGTACGCAGTCCGAGGATGCGAAGACGATGCAGGATTTTTACTTTCAGTTATTGAAGTCATAAGCAGAGAATTTTGCGATCTATTCGACCTTTTTCGATAAAACTTGACGAAGAGCAGGAGGAACAGCGATGAACGTACATGATAAGGGAAGCGAATTGGCCCGGGCGTTGAAGGAATCCGACGAGTACAAAGCGTTGCGCCGGGCGCGGCAGGAATTGGATGCTGATCCGGCAGCCCGGGAAATGGCGAAGGATTTTTTGCGAAAGCAGATGGAAATGCAGCTGGAAATCATGTCTGGCAAAGCGGACGTGCAAGAAAAACAAGCGGCATTGCAAAAACTGTATGAAGTGTTGGCGGTCAACGCACGGGCAAGGGACTTTGTTGCTTTATACATGCGGTTCCAGCAGATCATTCAAGATGTCTATAAGATGATCAGCGATGCGGTCGGGGAAGGATTGGATCCTTTTGCAGAAAAAAAATAAGCCGGCTTCGCCGGAGGTGATTGCCAGCCGGTTTGCCGAGTTGGCGCCGCAATGTATGGTTTTGGTTAGGGAACCCATGTGCCGTCATACGACTTTTGAAATTGGCGGTCCGGCCGATTGGATGGCGTTGCCGGCTACTGCCGGGGAGACCGCGGCTGTGGTCCGTATCGCAACGGAAGGCGCAGTGCCGTTGACCGTTATCGGCAAAGGATCCAACCTTCTGGTCAGGGACAAGGGAGTCCGGGGAATCGTCCTGAAAATTGGCGAACCGATGTCCGCGTTGCGGTGCGAGGGCGAGACACTTGTCGCCGGCGCCGGCGCCCTGTTGTCGGATGTGGCCGGATTTGCTGCGCAGTGCGGCTTGACCGGACTGGAGTTTGCCGTCGGTATCCCCGGCAGTATCGGCGGGGCTGTATTTATGAACGCCGGCGCGTATGATGGCGAAATCAGCAAGGTGGTGGATCGGGTCACTGCGGTTTCTCCGGACGGATCCGTGAACGAGTATCCGGCCGCCGAAATCCATTTTGGCTATCGGCACAGTGCGTTTCAGGAAAATCATTGTATTATCTGCGAGGTTCGACTACGCCTGCAAGCCGGCGACCGAAACGAAATCGAAGCCCGGATGGCCGATCTGACTCATCGCCGTGAAAGCAAGCAACCGCTGGAATGGCCGAGCGCCGGCAGTACCTTTCGCCGGCCGCCGGGCTACTTTGCCGGAACCTTGGTGGAACAGGCCGGCTGCAAGGGATTGCGGTGCGGCAACGCCCAGGTTTCGGAAAAACATGCCGGTTTCATCATCAACGCCGGACAGGCCACAGCCGCCGAAGTTCAGGAATTGATCCGCCAAGTGCAGGACCGCGTCAAGCGGAATTCCGGGGTGGATTTGTGGCCGGAAGTCATCATTTTGGGTGAGGAGTGAATGCGAAGCATGAAGCTGACCTTTTTGGGCGCCACCATGGGGGTAACGGGATCCAGTTTTCTGTTGGAAATCGGCGAGCGACGGATTCTGATCGATTGCGGCATGTTTCAGGGTTCGAAAATTGTCAGTGCCATGAACCGGCGGGCGTTTGCCTTTTCCCCGGCGGAACTCGACTGTGTCTTGCTGACGCATGCCCATATCGATCACAGCGGATTGTTGCCAAAGCTTTGCAAATCAGGCTTTCGGGGCCCAATTTATGCGACGCGGGGAACGATTGAGCTGTGTTCCATCATGTTGCCGGACAGTGCGTATATTCAGGAATTCGACGCCGAGATCGAAACCCGCAAGGGAAAAAGAATGGGGCGGCCGCCAGTCGAACCCTTATATCGCGTGGAAGAGGCCCAAGCCTGCCTAAAACAGTTCCGGCAGGTGGAGTATGAGACCGCCTTTAATATCGGCGAGGGCATCCATGTGCATTTCCACGACGCCGGTCACATTTTGGGATCTTCAATGCTGGAGATTCATGCGACGGAAGACGGAGAGGAAACCAGATTCCTGTTTTCCGGCGATTTGGGCCGGCCGCATCAGCCGATTCTCAAAGACCCGGCGTACGTGAAAACCGCGGACTATGTAATCATGGAATCCACCTATGGTGACCGGGACCATGAAGATATTGACTGGGAACAGAAATTGGCGCAGATCATCAATGAAACCGTGGAGCGGCGGGGAAATGTGATTATTCCAGCGTTTGCCGTTGGCCGCACCCAGATGATTCTGTATTATTTGAACCGTTTGTATCAGGCGGGACGCATTCCGGACATCCCGGTGATCCTTGACAGTCCGCTGGCGATTGCGGCTACGGCGATTTTCCGCCGCAACACCCAGTATTATGACAAGGAAGCCCGGGATATCCTGACATTCGAGAAACAGAGCCCACTGGAAATGCCTCAGCTGCAATTCAGCGTGTCGGCTGCGGAATCCAAAGCGTTGAATATGATGGAGGGACCGGCCATCATCATTTCGGCGAGCGGGATGGCGGACGCCGGACGGATTCTGCATCACTTGAAGCATAATCTATGGCGGCCGGAGTGTAGTGTGTTGTTTGTGGGATTCCAGGCCGAAGGCAGTATGGGACGGCGATTGGTGGAAGGCGGCAAGAAAGTCCGGATCATGGGCGAAGAAATCGGTGTTCGGGCGCATATTTACAATCTAAACGGAATGTCGGCCCATGCCGACCGCGAGGATATCATCGCCTGGCTGGAATGCTTCGAACCAAAACCGGCGCAGGTTTTTCTGGTTCATGGCGAGCCGGCGAGCGCGGAACAATTGTCGAAACTGATCGGGCAAAGGATTGCAGTGCCGGCTTATATTCCCCGCTACGGCGATGTCGTTACGTTTGCTGGGCAGTCATGGCAAGTTGCGCAGTTGCCGGGATTGCCTTTCCTCGAGCCGTCCGTCCGGGAGCTCCAGGAGATACTGGGCGAACTCGACAGCGCCTGGGCTGAGCTCAAGCTGAAACTGGAAAATCTCGTTGCGGCCGATGGCTCGAAGATTGCGGCCATCACGGCGCGGGTGGAAAAAATCAAGAAGTTTGTCCGAAAAACCTTGGGGGATTTATAGGAGGAATTGACCATGGGACAAGGAATCTGGACGAAAATTACCGGTGTTTTTTCTGCCGGCGGCCAGTCTGCGGCGGGTGATGATGGCGAGGAGAGGCGGCAGGTCAGACAGGGAAATAATGCGAACTTTGTCATCTTTATGCCTTCCTCCCACGAAGACGCTCTGAAGTCGGCCGATGCGATGCGAAGCGGTAGCGGGGTGGTAATCAACGGCGAATACCTTGACGAAGTTGGTTATCGCCGGGTTACAGATTTTCTCGATGGCGCCGCGTATGTGCTTGGCGGGACAGGCCGCCGGGTTTCCGACAATGTCCAGGTCTATGTGCCGGAATTGATGGAAATCGTTGATGAAACCGTATCGTATTACGGGAATCTGAATCCGGGCAAGAAACGTTCGGAGACTTAACTTGCCTGCGGCGTATTGGCAAAAAGAAAAGACGACGTTGCTCATGATCGGGCAGCGTCGTCTTTTGAATATTATCGGGATCTTGGTGTTTATGGACCCAAAGGGGCCAATTCTTTGACAATTTTCGCCGGGATGCCGACAACAAGCTTGTTGTCGGGGATATTCCGAGTTGCGACCGCGCCGGCGCCGATCACAACTCCTTTTCCCACGGTAAGCTGTTCGATGACGGCGGAACGCATGCCGATCCAGCAACCGTCACCAATCACTGTTTCCCCAGCCAAGCTGGCACCCGGCGCAACATGGACGAAATCGCCCAATACGCAGTCATGCCCGACGGTCGCTCCGGTATTTACGATGCAGCCCTTGCCGATTGTCGCGTTGGCATTGACGGCGGCCTGGCTGTTGATGACCGTGCCGGCGCCGATGACGGCAAGGCGGCTGACGGCCGCCCGGGGATGAATAAGTGTTGGCAAATGAAAACCAGCTTCCTCACTCCAG
>CAZRQI010000164.1:0-4494 GCA_964602025.1 uncultured Veillonellaceae bacterium | reverse complement strand
CGTTCGTTTGTTCGGTAGGCAGCTCCGAAGCATATTGACTGGCCTTTGCCGCCAGCATCGCTTTTCCCGGTCTGGCGCCGCCTACGATCGTCCATTGGCCGTGATGTCTGGAAACGGCGACATTGACAATCGGAAAATCAGCGCTGGCGTTGCGCAAATTCAGATATGCAGCATGACGATTATCCTTACGGATGATAACTCGGAGCAAGATATCCCTGACAATCGGTTTATCCATAAATTCCGGGAGTGACATCCGGCCGGCGCGCATTAATTCCACTTCCGTATCCAGCACCATCAGGGCGGGAAGTATGTCGGAGAATCCGTACTTGGAATAGACCGAAGCGCCAATCGTGGCGCAACGCCGAAATTGCACCCCCAGAATATTGCCGACCGCTCTGGGTAAAATTGCATCGGCGAATCGATTCAGGGCCTGATTTGTTTCAATGTCATATAGTGTCGTCATTGCATCCAGCTCAATCTGAAGTTCGGTGTCCCGGATGCCATTCAGGCCGCAACGGGATAAATCCATTGCTTTGGCAATTTTTCGCGATCCCATCTTCAAAAATCCGCAGCCACCCAAGACCACCGCTTCCGGATTCGCCGTCAACATGGCTGAGGCTTCCTCCAGGGATGAGGGTTGCAGCAGTTCATCAATTGTGAACATTATATCCTCCTTATCTGCTGTTATTCTTTCATTTTCAGTGTCATTATATCAAATCGTTGAACAATCCTGAACCGTCGAGATGAAATCTCGCCGTGACGGAATATTCCTGCGGTGATATACTAATACTACTATGAATATTGAAGGATTAACCATTCATGCCCTTACAACCGAATTAAATCAGGCGCTGACCGGTGGTCGAATCATCAAAGTACTGCAACCTACCCGTTATCTGTTCCTGCTGAAGATACGCCAACCAGACCAGGAATACTCGTTGTTGCTTTCCACCGACCCGGCGGATCCACGCGTGCACCTGACCCGGGAGGTTCGGGAGAATCCGCCGGAACCATCCTCACTGTGCATGCTCCTCCGAAAGCATCTGATCGACGGCCGAATCGCCGCTGTGCTCCAGCAAGCGGAAATGGATCGGGTGTTGCATCTCCTGGTAGATATCCGGGGCGGGCAGGGAAAGATCGACACGAAAATTCTCACAGTTGAGCTTGCCGGTAAAAACAGCAATCTGATCCTTTGCCAGGATGGCATCATTTTGGATTGCGCCCGTCGGGTCGGGTTCAATTCCAGCCGAATCCGCCAGATCGTTCCCGGGATTCCTTATACGCCGCCGCCAATCCGGCCCCGCCGGAATCCGCTCGCCACTTCCGCCTCGGAACTAACCGCCATATTGTCGGGTAGTCCCGATCAACCACTTTCCAAAGCCCTGATTGCCGCCGTCAACGGGATTGGCCCGCAAGGCGCAACAGAAATCTTATACCGGGCCGGGCTGAAGCCCACCGACACCTTCGCCGCTTTGACACCGATCGAACAAGAAACGCTGGGGGGCTCTTTCCAGTCCTTTGTCGATCCCCAACGGCAATTGCCGATCCCGGCTTATGTGGCAAGCAATGCCGGCGGTCACCTGTTGTTTGTTGGAACGTTTGACCCCACCCATCTGTCGGCGGCCAAGCTGCAAAATTTCCCGTCCCTGAATTTGGCCCTTGAATACGCCGCCACGCTTACTGCAGCCCCGAAAACGGACCTGCATCTGAATACAGTTCACCGGGTCAAAAACGAGCTGGACAAATTGATCCGAAAGCTGGGGTTATTGACCCAGGAACTGGCGGATTCGCAAAATGCCGATGAATATCGCCGGATAGCCGATTTGTTGCTGGGGAATCTTCAACTTCTTTCCAGTGGTCTGCGAACCATTCAGGTGCCTGATCTTTACTCGGAAGATGACCAATCATCCGTCGCCGCGCCGCAGGTGGAAATCGAACTGGATCCGGCGCTGGCGCCAATGGCCAATGTTCAGCGTTACTACCGAAAATACGCCCGGGCCAAACGGGCCCAGGAGTTGATCCGGATCCAGATCCAGCAGTGCCAGGAAGACATCCGCTATCTGGAGAGCATTTCACTCGCCCTGGCGGAAACGATCTCCCGACAGGAACTGTTGGAAGTCATTCAGGAACTGGCCGATGCCGGCTATCTCCAGGCTTCCGCTCGGCCCCGCTCGTTTTCCAAACCATCGGAGCCCCGAAAAATCGCCCTTCCTTCTGGTTCCGTCATTTTTATCGGTCGCAATAACCGTCAAAATGATCTGGTGACATTTAAAACCGCCCAACCCCGCGATCTGTGGTTCCATACCAAGGATATCCCCGGCTCCCATGTGATTCTGCGCACCCCTGGAATGATTCCGGCCGAGGTGGACATGGAAAAGGCGGCGCATCTCGCCGCCTGGTTCTCCAAAGCCCGTGAATCGGCCAATGTTCCCGTTGATTATACAGAACGCCGGTACGTCAAAAAACCTGCCGGCGCCAAACCGGGTTTTGTCATTTATGAAAAACAAAAAACACTGCGCGTTACACCGGATGCATCCCGCATCGACGCACTGCTGAACAACTCCATCAAGGCGCCATTTCCTGAATAACCACCCGATCTTCGCCGTCGGTTTCGCCCAATTGGACACTGACGGTTTCCCGGTGTGAGGTTGGGACGTTTTTGCCGACATAATCGGCCCGAATTGGCAGTTCCCGATGGCCGCGGTCGATCAAAACAGCCAGTTGAATGGTCTGCGGCCGGCCAATATCCATGATTGCGTCCAGAGCCGCCCGGATCGTCCGGCCAGTGAACAGAACATCATCCACCAGAATCACATTTTTCCCGTTGATATTGCCAGGAATTTTCGTTTCCCGGACCACCGGCTGATACCCCAGGCGGGACAAATCATCCCGGTACAGCGTAATATCCAGGACTCCAAAAGTAATCGGCGTAGCTTCGATCCGGCGGATTTCCTCCGCCAGACGCTCGGCCAGCGGAACTCCGCGAGTGCGGATTCCCACGAGCACCAGATCGGCGCTACCCTTATTTTTTTCGACAATTTCATGCGCCACCCGGATCAAGGAGCGTCGGATGGCATCGCCATCCATCAATAAGGTTTTGTCCACCCATTTTGTCATCAAAACTCGCCTCCCCTTTGGTTTATGCCGGGCCCGTCGTGCGGAGCCGTTCCAGCAGCAGTTTCATGTCGTTTGGCATCGGCGCAGTAAAGCTCAACTGCTCACCGCTCTGCGGGTGGTGGAAATGAATTTCCGCCGAATGCAGCGCCTGACCATTGATATACTTTTTAACCAGGGATTCTTTCGTCAATGGCGGTCCATATTTTGGATCCCCGACCACCGGATGCCCGATATACGCCATATGAACCCGAATCTGATGGGTCCGACCTGTTTCCAGGCGGCATGACACCACGGAATAGGCATTTAACCGTTCCAGAACCTGAAAATGGGTAACGGCAGGCTTCCCGCCCTGACTTACCACCGCCATTTTTTTTCGGTCTTTGGGGTGCCGGCCGATCGAGCCTGTCACCGTGCCCTCCATCTGCGCGAACCCGCCATGCACGATCGCGATGTAGATGCGGCCGGCGGAATGGTTTTTGATTTGTTCCGCCAGCGAGACATGCGCCTGATCGGTTTTGGCCGCCAGCATCACGCCGGAAGTGTCTTTATCCAGACGATGGACAATCCCCGGACGAATGACCCCGTTGATTCCAGATAAATCTTGGCAATGCGCCAACAAGGCGTTCACCAGCGTACCCTGGAAATTGCCGGCGGCGGGATGGACGACCATTCCCCGTGGTTTGTTGACAACCGCCAGATAGGAATCTTCATACAGGATATCCAGCGGAATGGCTTCCGGAAGAACTTCTGACGCGACCGGCGGCGGCAATTCCAGACATATCCGGTCGCCTGCGGACAGGCTGAAACCGGTTTTGCTGCGCGGTATGCCGTTGACGCTGGCTTTCCCGTCATGGATCAGACGTTGAATGAACGAGCGGGTCAGATCCGCTATCCGGGAGGATAAAAACACATCCAGTCGGCAAGGCGCGTCCGTCCTTTCCACCTGAAATTCACGGGAGTCAGCCATTCGTGCCTTCTTCGCCGGAGTTCGGCGGTTCCGGCATGAACAGCAGTACGTAAGCCAGGCAGGCAACGCCGCAAACGATACCGATATCCGCCACGTTAAAAATCGGCCAGATCCGGAAATCGAAGAAATCAACGACCTGCCCCAGACGAATTCGGTCGATCAAATTACCGACCGCACCGCCGGTAAGAAGGCCGGCGCCCAGTTTCAGCAAGGGCCGGTCCGAAGGAAGTCGCGGATAAATATAAGCCACGCCGCCGATCAAAAGAACGGCGACAAGGACAAAAAACCAGGTTTTATTCTCCAAAATTCCGAAAGCAGCGCCGGGATTCAGGATGTAGGTGATATGAAATATATTGGGAATGACCGGCGCAGACTCGCCGTAGGCCATGCGCGACTGAATCCAGTATTTCGTC
>CAZRQI010000163.1:0-4499 GCA_964602025.1 uncultured Veillonellaceae bacterium | reverse complement strand
GTTCCGGCGTATCCGCAAGTCGCCGAGATCAAGGAACAATTATTGCAGGCGGGAGCAGCGGGCGTTCTGATGTCCGGCAGCGGTCCCACTGTTTTCGCGTTGACGCCGGACTTTGCGTCGGCCGCCGAATTGGTCGGCCGGGCAGCGTTGGGAGAAGACGTAGCCGTTTTCATTGCCGAAACCGTTGCAAGGGAGGAAATGTAAATGTCCCGACTGTTACCGGTAAAACTTGACAGCTACAAGCCACTGCGCGAGGTGGTCTATGAAACGCTACGGGAAGCGATCCGCACGGGGGCGCTGTCGCCGGGAGAGCGTTTGATGGAAATTCAGCTGGCGGAAGAACTTGGCGTCAGCCGGACTCCGGTCCGGGAGGCGATCCGCAAGCTGGAACTGGAACGTTTCGTGGTCATGCTGCCGCGTCGTGGCACGTACGTCGCCAATCTCTCGCTCAAGGACATCAACGAAGTGTTCGAGATCAGGGCGGCGCTTGACGGCTTGGCCGCCGGACTGGCCGCTGAGCGGATCACCGAGGAAGAACTGGAACAAATGGAGCGGCTGCTGGTTGAAATCGCCGATCACATCGAGCGGCATGACAATCAGAAAATCGTGGAAGTGGATGAAGCGTTCCATGACATTCTTTACCGGGCTAGCCGCAACGAGCGCCTGGTCGGGATCATCTGCAATCTTCGGGAACAATTTACGCGATTCCGGTCGGTTTCTATCAATTATCCCGGCCGGCTAACCAATACGCTCGAAGAACACAAGCAACTGGTCGAGGCCATTGCGCAGCGCAATGCGGAGCAGGCGCAGCAGCGGGCCCGCGAACATATTGAAAACGCCGAGCAGACGTTGCTGTTGGAGATGGAACAGCTTCGCCAGTCCACCTGAACATAGGCATCCGTTGGGCTGACGTCTGATGCAGAATGTTTTTCAAGGGGAGGGAATGCGATTTGGAAAAAAACCGCCGGTTGGAACGTCTCGTGATTCTGGCGAAACAGTTGACGAACAATCCGTCACGCCTTTTCTCGCTGGGCGGATTCGCGGATGCGTTTGGTTGCGCCAAATCTACCCTCAGCGAAGATATGGCCATGATTCGGGATACACTGGAAGCGCAAGGCCAGGGAACCCTTGAGACAATTGCCGGGGCAGCGGGCGGCGTCCGCTATCTTCCCTGCCGGCCGGCGGCGGCGGTTCACTCCAGTTTGCTCCGACTGTCGGAATTGTTGTCCAGTCCTGACCGGATCATTCCGGGCGGATTTTTGTATATGTCCGACATTTTGTTTTCCCCGGAACTGATGGTGGAAGCCGGGGAATTTTTCTTTCAGCGGTTTGCCCCGCTGGCGCCCGATTATATTCTGACGATTGAGACCAAGGGGATTCCCTTGGCGCTGATGACGGCCCGGGCCTTTAACGTGCCGTTGGTGATCGCCCGTCAGGGCAGCAAAGTCACGGAAGGTTCGGCGGTCAGCATCAATTACCTGACCGGTTCGGCGAAACGGATCCAGACGATGTCGGTATCACGGCGGGCGTTACCGTCCGGTTCGCGCATTTTGGTCATCGACGACTTCATGAAGGCTGGGGGCACTGCGCGAGGGCTCGTGGATCTGGCCGCAGAGGTGGGATCGACCGTCGTGGGAACCGGCGTGCTGATTGCCACGGCCGAGCCGGAAAAGAAATTGGTGGACGAGTATACTTCGTTGCTGATGTTGCACAAAATCGATGCCACGATGAAAGAGATCGATATCCGTCCCGCCATTTGAAGCGGGAAACGAAGACATTCAGGAGGAAACAATGCAGGAAATAGTTGCGGTCATACTGGCGGCAGGCAAGGGAACCCGCATGAAATCGAATCTGCCCAAAGTATTGCATGAGGTCGGCGGCAAACCGATGCTGCGGCATGTCACGACGGCTGCCCAGGCGGCGGGAGCCATTCGGCTGGTCGTGGTGGTCGGATTTGGCGGCGAGCAGGTAGCGACCGTCATGGGCGGCGAAGGGTTGGAATATGTTACCCAGGCGCAGCAACTTGGCACGGGGCATGCCGTCATGCAGGCCCAAACGGTCTTGAAAGAGGTTCGGGGGACCATCTTATTATTGTGCGGCGATACGCCGCTTCTCCAAACGTCCACGCTGCAATCCCTGTGCCGGGCGCACCAGGAAAGCGGCGCTGCGGCGACCGTACTGACGGCGGAACCTGCCGACCCGCATGGTTACGGCCGGATCCTGCGCAACGCGGCGGGAAATGTCTGCGGCATTGTCGAACAAAAAGACGCCACTCCGGAACAAATCCGGATCGGCGAGATCAATACCGGCATCTACTGCTTCGAAGCCGAACCCCTGTTTGCGGCGCTGGACGGCTTAACCTGCGACAACGCGCAGCAGGAATATTATCTGACGGATGTGCTGGCGATCCTGGCGCAGGCGGGACGAAAAGTTGGTGCGGTGAAGGTCGCTGATTTCGAAGAAACCCTGGGGATCAATTCCCGGGTGCAGCTGGCCGAGGCGGAATCGATTCTGCGGCGGCGCAAACTCGTGGAACTGATGGAAAGCGGCGTGACCGTGATGGATCCGGCCAGCACTTTCATTGACACCGACGTGGCGATCGGCCGGGATACGGTGATTTATCCGTTTACCTGGATCGAAGGGAAGACCGTGATCGGTGAGGAATGTCGGATCGGTCCGAACACGCGGCTCGCCGACAGCGTGATCGGCAACGGCGTTACACTGCATTTTGTTTACGGCCATGAATGCAGCGTGGCGGATGGGGCAACGGTCGGCCCGTATGTGCATCTGCGGCCGGAAGCGAAACTGGCGGCGGGCGTCAAGGTCGGCAACTTCGTGGAGATCAAAAATTCTCAGGTGGGCCGGGGCAGCAAAGTGCCGCATCTCAGCTACATCGGCGACACGGACATGGGTTCGGGCGTCAATATCGGCTGCGGTGCCATCACAGTCAACTATGACGGCCAAAAAAAACACCGGACTACAATCGGCGACGATGCCTTCATCGGCTGCAACACCAATCTGGTAGCGCCGGTTTCGGTGGGCGACGGCGCCTATACCGCCGCCGGTTCGACCATTACCAAGGATGTGCCGTCACGGGCGCTCGGCGTGGGCAGGGCCCGGCAAACGAATATTGCCGGCTGGGTGGACAAAAAATAATTTTCTGGGGGTTGGATGATGATTTTGGAAGATGAGAAAAAACTGCTGATTTTTTCCGGCAATGCCAATCAGGCGCTGGCCGCTGAAATCGCGGCGTACCTCGGCACAACGGTAGGGAATGCCTTTGTGGGAAGGTTTAACAATGGCGAGATACAGGTGATGCTGGAAGAAAGCGTGCGGGGGGCGCATGCGTTTCTCATCCAGCCGACCTGCCAACCGGTCAATGACAACCTTATGGAACTACTCATTATGGCGGATGCCTGCCGCCGGGCCTCGGCCCGCAACATCACGGCGGTGCTTCCCTATTACGGCTATGCACGGCAGGACCGCAAGACGCGCGGCCGCGAGCCCATCACCGCCAAACTGATCGCAAACCTGCTGACGACCGCCGGCATCACCCGGTTGGTGACGATGGACCTGCATGCCGGACAGATTCAGGGCTTTTTCGACATCCCGGTCGATCATCTGCCGGGCGTGCCGATTCTGGCCGAATATTTCGCCGCCAAACATCTGGAGGATCTGGTCGTGGTTTCCCCGGACCTGGGCGGCGTGACCCGGGCGCGCCAACTGGCTGATCGCCTCCACGCCGATATCGCGATTCTCGACAAGCGCCGGCCGATGCCGGGCGTCGCCGAAATCATGAACCTGATCGGTTGTGTGGAAGGGCGCAATGCCGTGATTATCGACGATATCGTCGACACCGCCGGTTCGCTGGTGGAGGGCGCCAAAGCGTTGGAACGGCATGGCGCCAAAACCGTTTACGCCTGCTGCACCCACCCGGTCCTGTCGGCGCCGGCCTGTCAGCGCCTGAAGGACTCCATCATCAAGGAACTGGTCGTGACCAACACGATTCCGTTGCCGGAAGAGAAATGCTTCGACAAACTCAAGGTCCTGTCGGTCGCGCCGCTGCTGGGTGAAGCGATCATCCGCATCTATGACGACCTGTCGGTGAGCCGCCTGTTTGATACCTGATCCGGAGGAATGTTGCGTTGAAAATTGTCGTGGGGCTGGGAAATCCCGGCAACCAATATCGAGAAACCCGTCACAACATCGGCTTCCAGGTCGTGGACGAATTGGCCCGCCGCTGGAACGCCGGAGCTTGGAAAAAGCGTTATGAAGCGGAAGTGTCGGAGCACCGGGCCATTGGCCCGGTGCTGCTCGTCAAGCCGCAGACCTATATGAACCTGAGCGGAACCGCGGTCCGGGAGGCGGCCAAGTTTTACAAGACGCCGGCGGCGGAGATCGTTGTCGTCCACGATGACCTCGACTTGCCGGCCGGTCGGCTCAGAATCCGCGAACGGGGCGGTTCCGGCGGACACCGGGGGATCGAGTCGATCCTGACC
>CAZRQI010000162.1:0-4545 GCA_964602025.1 uncultured Veillonellaceae bacterium | reverse complement strand
CTGCCTTTCGACAGGTTTGCCCTTATATGGATACTATTCGGTTTTCGCGGCCACGCCGGCTGGTTCCGGGTTTAATCAACATACTGTTTTATTTTACAAGAATTATCCATTACTGTCAACTATTTAAATGATTTTCACCCGCTTGCCAGTCCTTTCCCCGGCGTTGCGGCAGACAGCCGAATGCGTATTAAATTCTTGATAAAATTCGATAGCTTTGCAGGATTTTTTCGCCTGTATCCATAAATACTTCTCAAAGTCTTTCGCCCGCAATTCAGCAGCAGCAAAAAATTCATTAAAGCACGGCCATTGTCGTGCTTTTTTCTTTCGAAGGAGAAGCAACGCGTGAACATCTTCTCGTGGTTATCCGAAGTGAAGCTGCCCGAACCGGTCGTCAACGCCGACGCCATCGCCCTGTCGGCGGTCCGCAAGGTCTATGTGACGGAAGCCGGCGAATTCGAGGCGCTGCGGGGAATCGACCTACGGGTGGCCTCCGGGGAGTTCGTCGCGGTCGTCGGCAAGTCCGGCAGCGGCAAATCCACACTCATCAACATGATCGCCGGAATCGATCGGCCGACTGGCGGGGAAGTCTGGGTCGCCGGCACACCGGTCCACTCGCTGACTGAAAACCAGATCGCCGTCTGGCGCGGCCGCACCGTCGGCGTGGTTTTTCAGTTCTTTCAGCTGTTGCCGACGTTGACGGCGCTGGAAAACGTAATGATCCCGATGGATTTCTGCAATGTCCATAACCGGGCGGAACGGCCGGAACGGGCCATGGCGCTGCTGGATCTGGTAGGCGTGGCCGATCAGGCCGACAAGCTCCCCTCCAGCCTCAGCGGCGGGCAGCAACAACGGGTGGCGATCGCCCGGTCCCTGGCCAATGACCCGCCGCTGCTGGTCGCGGATGAGCCGACCGGAAACCTGGACGCCCACACGGCCGCCTCTGTGATCGATCTGTTCGGCGACCTGGCCCGAGGCGGCAAAACCATCCTGATGGTCACGCACGACCTGGACCTGGCCCGACAGGGAAGCCGAATCCTGACTGTGGCCGACGGACGCATCGAGTCTTCGGCGCTGGTCGGCGGGCCCGGGCCATGAAACGATATTTCGTGCTGGCGCCGCGCTGGCGCAAAGTCTGGATGGATCTCTGGGGCAACCGGCTGCGGACCCTGCTGGTCATGCTGTCGATTTCCGTCGGCGTGTTCGCGGTCGGCATGGTCTATAGCTGTTTTCTGATGTTCGAGCGGGACCTCGCGCGGAGCTGGGGCGCTTCGGCGCCGGCCAGCGCCAGCCTGTACGCCGACCCGTTCGAAGAGGAACTGGTCGACAGCGTGCGGAGCCTGCGCGGCGTCAAGGAAGCCGAAGGCCGCCGCAACGTAAATGTGCGGGTACGGATGGCCGACGGGCAATGGAAACAGATCCTGCTCATCGCGATCCCCGATTACATCAAGCAGCGGGTCAATATCGTCCGGCCGCTTTCCGGCGACTGGCCGCCCGGCGACGGCGACGTCCTGCTGGAGCGCTCGTCGCAAAAAGCGATGAATATTGCGCCCGGAGAACGGATCACCATCGAAACGACAACGGGGCGGAAACGTTCGTTGAAGGTTTCCGGGCTGGTGTATGATCCGACCCAGATCCCGACGCTGTTCAGCGGCAGCTATTACGGCTACATCAGCATGGATACCCTGGAAAAGCTGGATGAAACCCGTCAGCTCGACCAGGTCAACTTCATCGTCCAGCCCTGGGCGCTGCAGGGGAAATCGACGGAGCCCATCGAGGCTCTGGGCCGTCGGGCCTGGAACAAATTGGAACAGGGAAATACCACCGTATTTTGGCTGCAGGTATATAAACCGGGCGAGCACCTGATGCAAAACGGCATCAACGCACTCATCCTCCTGTTGGCGGTTCTCGGCGCTCTTTCCCTCATTTTAGGCAGCCTGCTGCTGGTCAACACCATCTCGTCGATCCTGACGCAGCAGACCCGACAGATCGGTATCATGAAAACCATCGGTGCGCGGCAGGATCAGATCATCGAACTCTATCTCGCCCTGGTAGTCGTTTACGGGTTGCTGGCCCTGTTTGTGGCGGCGCCGCTGGGGGCCCTGGCGGCCAGTAAAATCACCGAATTTATCGCCGGCGTGTTCAACTTCGATTCGGGCGGCCTGGAACTGCCGCCACGGGTTTTGCTGCTGGAAGCGGCGGTGTCGCTGCTGGTCCCGTTGATCGCGGCGCTGTGGCCGATCTGGCGGGGTGTCAGCATCACCGTCCGGGAAGCGGTCCACGATGTCGGCATCAGCTCGGTTTCCGCCCGGGGCCGGATTGACCGCTGGGTGGATCATTTGCTGACCCGGGTCAGGCAACTGCCGCGACCGGTCGTGCTGTCCCTGCGGAACACTTTCCGGCGCAAAGGCCGCCTGCTGTTGACACTGCTGACGATGACCGTGGCCGGCACTGTCTTCATGGCCGTATTTTCGGTTCGCGCTTCCCTATATTCGACCCTGGACCAGGCGATGGACTATTTCCATTATGATATCGGCTTCGCCTTTACGAAAAGTTTCCGGTCCAGCCGGATCGAACAGGAAGTCCTGCGGGTCCCCGGCGTGAAGGCCGTGGAAAGTTGGGGTTTCGCTTCGGGCCGGGTCTTGCGGGACGCCAGCAAGGAAGCGGAAGACGAGGCGAGCAAAAACGTATTCGTCATGGCCCCGCCGATCGATACGCAGATGATCAAACCGAAGATCATCGATGGGCGCTGGCTGACCGCCGGCGACGAAAACGCGCTGGTCGTCAACACCGACGTGGTGAAGGACCGGCCGGAGCTGAAAGTCGGTGGCCCGGCGGTAATCAAAATAGGCCATCGCCGACTGCAGTTCACGGTGGTCGGCATCGCCCAAAGCACCCTGACGGGCCCGTTCGCCTTCGCCCCCTACGACTGGTTCGCCGGCGCGGTGCAAGAAACCGGCCGGGCCCGTTCCGTCCAGATCCTGGCGCAATCCACGAAAGAGGCCGATCAAAGCTCCCTGGCCCGGGCCCTGGAGGAGCATCTGAAAAAAAACAGCCTGCGCGTGCATCATGTGGATGTCATCTGGGAAATCAAGCAGCAAGTCCGCGCCCAATTTGACATCATCACCAACTTCCTGATGATCATGGCGGTCCTGCTGGCCATCGTCGGCGCTCTCGGCCTGACCGGCACGATGGGGATCAACGTGCTGGAACGGACTCGCGAAATCGGCGTGATGCGGGCCATCGGCGCTTCCAGCATCCACATCGGCCAGGTATTTGTCGTCGAAGCCTTGTGCATCGGCGTGTTGAGCTGGCTGGCGGGAGTGATCCTGGCATTGCCGATTTCCGTTCTGCTCAGCCGCCAGGTGGGGATATTGTTTTTGGAAAGCCCGCTGGAGTTTTCGTTCAGTATTTTGGGCACAGCCATCTGGCTGCTCCTGTCCGTGCTGCTTTCCGCCGCGGCCAGTCTGCTGCCGGCCTGGAACGCCGCCCGGCTGAGCGTGCGGGATGTGCTGAGCTATGAATAAACATAACGAGGGGCGAACACCATGACGAAACGAAAAGTACTGCTTCTTCTGCTGGCGCTGCTGCTGGCGGCGGGCGCCTGGTGGGCTTGGAACAGCCGGCAGGAGAACAACAAGAATCTGCCGCCCGTGAAAGCGGACCAGCGGATTCTGTCGGAGGGCATCATCTATCCCGTGCGCTATGCGCAAATGGTCATGCCGGTCGACGGCATGGTCGGCGAAATTCTGACCGCCGAAGGGGATCGGGTAAAAGCCGGACAGCCGTTGATCCGCCTGGTCCGTCAGGATTATGAGGCCCGGGTCGGCAGCGCCCGTTCGGATGTCGCCCGCGCCGCCGCCGCCGTGGAGCAGGCCCAAGTAAACCTGGCCGACGCACAGCGTGAATTCGACAGGCAAAAGCAGCTGGAAGCCGCCGGCGCCACAGCCCGGCAACAGCTCGACCAGGCCCGGACCGCTCTCGAACGGAGCCGGGCGGCGCTGGCGCAAGCCGAAGCCGACCTGTTGACGCAGCGGAACAAGGAAACCGAGGCGGAACGGCTGCTGGACAAAACCGAGCTCCGGGCGCCGATCGATGGCACGGTCGCGTTTCTCGACGTAAAAGTGGGGGAACATTCCCTGCCCGGCACGGTGCTCGTCCGGATCGCCGACGAATCGGCCTGGGTCATTCGCAGCGACGACCTGACGGAACTGGTCATCGCCCGGGTACGGATCGGCAATCCGGCCGTGTTGACCTTTGACGGCATCCCCGGCCTGGAGATCCCCGGCAAGGTCGCCATGATCCGCCCCTATGGCGAAAAGAAACGCGGCGACATCACCTACACGGTGACCATCGCTCCCGAACGCTGGGACGACCGCCTACGCTGGATGATGACGGCCCAAATCGCGATCACGCCATGAAGAAACGCTGCTGAATCGGAGAACATCCCGTGAATATACGAGGAGTCCGGTCATTTCGACCGGACTCCTTTTTTCATCCATAGAAAAAATAGTATAACTTTTCTGCAGGCTGTTAAGAAAGGTTCAG
>CAZRQI010000161.1:3407-4563 GCA_964602025.1 uncultured Veillonellaceae bacterium | reverse complement strand
CCGTCCGACTCAATGACCAGCCCAATAATCTTGGTGATTTTCCCTTTTAGCAACACTGTTTCTGTTGATTTTACCGCATTGAGATAGGGTGTGGCATCAAAAAAATTCACGGAAGCATTTCCTGCAGCGCTTTTCGAATCGACTCCAGTTGGGTGTCGATCCCGGCTTCCACCGTGCCAAAAGAGGTTTCAATCAGACATCCCCCTCGCTCAAGAACCGTATCCGCTGTAACGGCAAAACTTTTTTCTGAACCCACAATACTCTGCAATTCGTTTCGCGACTGCAAAATTCGCTCATAGTCATCCAAACTGACATGAATATTGAGATGATCCTGATCTCGCACACGCCCTAACGCTTCGCGAACGACTCCCAAAATGATTTCCGGACGTTCTTCCAGTTCATCCGAAATAATTTTACGGGTAATCGTCATCACCAGTTCGATAATTTGTCGTTCGGCGGCCAACACAATCTGTTTTGCTTCCTGCGTAGCCGTCGCTAATAATTCGTTGCAACGTTCCGCTGTCTGTTGCAGTTGATCCAGCATTTGCCGATTGCCTTCCGCCAATCCCTGCTGGCTTCCGTCGACAATCGCCTGCTTCTTTAACGTTTCCGCTTCCTCCGCCGCAATGGATTTCAGGCGGGCAATCTCCTTCATTGCGTCCGCGAATAATTGATCGGCCCTCGCTTGCGCATTTTGCAGGATAGTGTCCGCCGCCGCCATGGCTTTTTCTTCGGCGGACGGTTTCGGCGTAACGGAAATAGGCTCCGTAACGGCTGTTGCTTGCTGCGTTTCAAGCTCTGCCGCAACTTCGATATCTTGCAGAGGAACAACCTGGACTTCGAGTTCTTCGAACTTATGCATGGCGATAACAACCGGATCTTGGGACACCTTGGCATCTTTTATAATTCGCATATCAAACGAGGACGTCCTCGCCCCTTCCTCTCGAAATTACAATCTCGCCGGATTCTTCGAGACGCCGGATCACCGCCACAATCTTCTGTTGCGCTTCTTCCACATCCCGAATCCGTACAGGCCCCATGAAGTCGATTTCTTCTTTAATCATGTCACGCGCACGCTCAGACATGTTACGGAAGATCTTTTCCTTAACTTCCTCATTGGCAGATTTGAGTGCGAGGGAAAGATCCTTCGATTCAA
>CAZRQI010000161.1:0-3397 GCA_964602025.1 uncultured Veillonellaceae bacterium | reverse complement strand
CGCAACATTTCCGAGGCGCGTTTGGACATATTCTTGAACACCTTGTTGGCAACTTCCGAAGACGCAGCCTTCAAAGCCAAGCCCAATTCCTTGCTGTCCACCTCGCGCAACACCATCTGCAGGGAGCGGTCATCCAACATAATAATGTTTTCAAACACGAACATCCGTTTTTTGATATCTTCGGCCAGTTCCGGATCCTGAACTTCCAGACTTTCCACGATTGTCCGTTCCGTCGTGCGGTCCACCCGGTTCAACACGTCCACCACCGCATCCACTCCGCCAGCGGAAGTGAAGTCCTCCGTCACCAGAGACGACAACTTTCTCTCCAGTATTTTTTCAACATCCCGGATTACTTCAGGAGAAGTGCGATCCATCGTCGCCATACGGCGGGCAACATCAATCTGCCGATCCGGCGGCAGGCCGGAAAGAATGGCGCCAGCCTGGTCCGGTTGGAGATAAGCCATGATTAAAGCAATCGTTTGTGGGTGTTCATTTTGAATGAAGTTCAGAAGCTGGGACGGATCGGTCTTGCGGGCAAAATCAAACGGGCGGATTTGCAAACTGGAAGTCAGTCGGGTAATAATTGCAGTGGCCTTGTCCGACCCCAATGCTTTTTCCAGGACATCCCTCGCATAATCCAAACCACCGGACGAGAGGTACTCTTTGGCAATGCACATCTCATGGAATTCATGAATCACTTTATCTTTTTGATCCTGCGTCAACTTACGCTGGTTGGCGATTTCCAAGGTCAGCTTTTCAATTTCTTCTTCATTTAAATGCTTCAAAATCTGGGAAGATACATTCGGTCCCAGGGTAATGAGCAAAACAGCGGCTTTTTGTTTGGGAGTCATCTCTGCTGGTTGCGCCATTCGGACACCTCTTGAAAATTAATCTTCAGCCAGCCATGTCTTCAGCAACATAGCTACCTCTTCCGGTTTTGCCTTCGACAACGTCTCGATCGCTTCCTGCTCGGCATTTCTCGCTTTTTCCTCCGGTGACAGTTCCCGAATCGTCGCAATCGCCGCCTCGCTTGCTTTTTCCAGATTTGCTTCCGCAACGGCTTCCGCTGCTTCCTGCTCGGCGAGTTCCGCTTCCATGTTCAGCACTTCAATTTCTTCTTCCCGGCGACGCTTCAAGAACCAGAAACCGACTCCCGCAATGAGCAGCAACACGCCAACCCCGGCGCCAATCTTCGTCCATTGGGACTTTTGTTGCTCTTGCGCCTGATCCTGTTCTTCCTTCTTGATTTTGTCAGCGATTTCAGTGCTAAACGGTACAGCCTCGACGGTGATCGTATCGCCACGGGCCGGATTGATCCCCGCCGCCGACGCGACCGCTTTTGTTACGCTCTCCTGCTGCGACCTGTTTAAACTTGCGTCCACCAGAACGCCGACAGAAATCCGTTTTATCCCACCCGGCGCTACGATAGTTTTCTCTTTTGTTTCATTGACTTCGTAGTTTCTGGTCGCTTCTTTCTTTTCCAGCGTGGAAGTCGACTGCGAATTCGCACCACCGGTAACATACCCGGGAATATTGGAGGTAGTCCCGGGAGGACCGCTTGTCGGTGGAGGGTTGGTCCCTTTAAAGGACTCATTCTTTTCCTGCGTACTGCGAAGAATCCCTTTATCATCCACTACCGGTTCAAAGGTTTGTTTGTCGACTGTTTTTTGGTCAAAGCTTAATTCCAGGCTAACCCGCACTGCTGCTTTATTGGGTCCCAAAACCTGCTCCAGCAAAGACTCCAATGCCCGTTGCATTTCATCCTGTTTCTTTCGTGTCAACTCAACCTGTTTGACATTTACAGTAGCATCCAATCCCAACGGATCGGCCTTCACGTTTAACACCCGGGCAAAATTATCCACTACCGTAATATTGTCCGAGCTCAAGCCGCGGATGCTATGCGCTGTCAAATTTACGATCCCGGTAACCTGCTCCGGGGATAAATTCGCCCTGGGTTTCAGCTTTAGCATAATGGAAGCCGTCGCCGGCTTTTCATTCTTTTTATATAGGCTATCTTCCGGCAGGACAATATGCACACGGGCTTTCTCAACTTCCGCCATGCCTTCGATGGTTCGCGTCAATTCCCCTTGCAACGCCTGCAGGTACTTTACCCGATTCTGAAATTCGGTGGTCCCGAATTTACTTTCATCAAAAATTTCAAACCCTTTATTGCCGCGGGGCAAGCCCTGCCGCGCCAGCTCCAGTCGGGTCTTGTACACATCTTTTTCCGAAACGCCGATCGCCGTGCCATTCCCCATGATCTCGTAGGGAATCTTCAATTCCTGAAGCTTTGCCACAACGTCGCCGGCATCCTTGCTTTCCATTTCCGTAAACAAAGGAACGTACTTCGGCTTGCTTCCCGCCCAGTAACTGGCGCCAAGCACCGCGATAAAGAGAAGCAACGCGGAACCCAACATGATCCAGCGTTGTCTTGGTGTAAACCGATCCCATAATTTTTTTAGCTGCTCCCGCAGTTCCGCCATGCTTTCTTACCTCACCGCCATTAAACTGACATTCGCATCATTTCCTGATACGATTCCAACACCTTGTTTCGCACCTGAATTGTCAACTGAAGAGCAACGGAAGCTTTTTCAGCGGCAATCACAACTTCGGAAATATCCTCAATGCGTCCTGTCGCCAAATCAGCAGATGCCTGATCCGCCTTCTGCTGAAGATCGTTGACATTCTCCAGCGCGTCCGAAAGAAACTGGCCAAAGGACTTTCCCGCCGTCTCACCGGACTTGCCGGCTCCAGCGCTTGGCGTCATGGCTAGTTTGGCTGCCCCGATCGCTTCAATCGGCATATTTCCACCTTCTTTGAACAACTCCAATCTCTGAAGTCATTCTCATTTTCCGATTTCCAGAGCCTTGAGCATCATGCTCTTCGCTACGTTCACCGAGGTCACATTCGCTTCGTATGCCCGGGAAGCAGTCATCATATCGACCATTTCCGTGATAATATTGATATTCGGCATTCTCACATAGCCCTCTGCATCCGCGTCCGGATGTCCCGGTTCATAAACCATTCGCAAGGGCGAATCATCCTTGCGGATTCCGGACACTCTTACACCGTTCATTTGGAGTTGTCCGGCCATAACCTGCGAAAAAGAAGCTGCATCACCCTGCCGGGGCTCAAAGACCACGAATTGTCGGCGATAAGGCCCACCTTCAGTGGTTCGGGTCGTATTGACATTGGCGATGTTGTTGGAAATGACATCCAGCCGCAGACGTTCCGCAGTCATTCCTGAAGCCGCAACATCAATGGCGCCAAAGATGCTCATCTACATCACCCTCCTTTGATGGCCGACTTGATATTGATATAATAGCCGCTGATCCGTTGGGCAATCGCACTGTAATAAATCTGGTTTTTTGTCATGGCCGCCATCTCGGCGTCAACA
>CAZRQI010000160.1:3329-4627 GCA_964602025.1 uncultured Veillonellaceae bacterium | reverse complement strand
GTGTTGCTGTATGAACTCCAGACCTATGCCGATCCGCAGGACGCGTCGGTGTTGGCGGTAATCATCCTCCTGATCGTTCTCGCGGGCAACCTGGCGCTGCGCAAGGTATCCCGCGGACAGATCGGCATTTGAACGGAAAGGAGCCAGGATTGTGGCAGATGTAAGAATCAGTTCGGTTACCAAAAAGTTCGGCGAAGTATACGCCGTAAACAAATTCGACGCGGTGATCCGCGACGGGGAGTTCGTTTCGATCTTGGGGCCGTCGGGCTGCGGCAAGACAACGATGCTGCGGATGATCGCCGGCTTTGAAAAAGCGACCGGCGGCGAAATCGCCATCGGCGACCAGATCGTGAGCAAAGCGGGAAACGGGATTTTCGTGCCGCCGGAAAAACGCCATATCGGCATGGTGTTCCAGTCCTACGCGGTCTGGCCGCACATGAACGTGTTCGACAATGTGGCCTATCCGCTGAAGATCCAGAAGGTGCCGATGGAAGAGCGGAAAGAGCGGACCAACAAGGCCTTGTCGCTCGTTCACCTCGAGGAATACGCCGGCCGGTTCCCCAACCAGCTTTCCGGCGGACAGCAACAGCGCGTGGCGCTGGCGCGGGCGTTGGTCGCCGCGCCGGGATTGCTGCTGCTCGACGAGCCGCTGTCCAACTTGGACGCCAAACTGCGCGAAAGCATGCGCTTCGAGATCAAGGAACTCCAGAAGAAACTGGGCCTCACCGTCATTTACGTCACGCACGACCAGGCGGAAGCGATGGCCATGTCCGACCGGATCATCGTCATGTACAAGGGCGTGATTCAGCAGGTCGACGTGCCGACAAAAATTTATGAGCATCCGGCCAATTCCACCGTCGCCGATTTCATCGGCCTGGTCAATTTCCTCGACGGCGAAGTGAAGGACGGAGCCGTCCAGCTGTCGCAGATCGGCTGTTCCCTGCCGCTGGCGGTGAACTTCAACGGGCCGGCGTTGGTCGCGGTCCGTCCGGAACATATCGCGATCTCCAAGACCAGCGGCGCCCTGCGCGGCAAGATTGTCAGCAAGCTGTATCTGGGCGATTCCACCGACTGCCGGGTTGCCGTGGGCGACACCGTGATGCGGGTCATCGACCGGGGTTCCAGCTTTGAAAACTACGCCGACGGCGAAGAAGTGTTCCTGAGCTTCGGCCATATCATGGCGTTTCCCAAATGAGTTCACTGGCTGACATCCGCTTGTTCCTGCTCGACATGGATGGCACGGTATATCTGGGGAGCCGGCTGTTGCCCGGTTCCCTCGATTTTTTACGGTACCTCGG
>CAZRQI010000160.1:0-3229 GCA_964602025.1 uncultured Veillonellaceae bacterium | reverse complement strand
TGGTCCTGTCGGGCGAGGCGAAGGAATCCGACATTCCCGCCGCTCCCGTCAAGCCCGATCATGTGGCGGGCGGCCTGGGCGCCCTGTACGAGGCGTTGAAGCAGGCCGACGCGGCCAAGTAACCAGATTTATGGTTGCTCCGGAAGTTTTCCCGTGACGCAACAAAAGAAGACCGCCCCGCAGTTCCGAAACTGCGGGGCGGTCTTCTTTTCTGGGCCAATCCTTTTTACGGATGTCTGGTTACAGCAAGAACTTGGGCAACCAGGTGGCAAGCGCCGGGAAGATTGCCAAAACGGCCATGCAGAGGACCATCAGCAAGCCGAAGGGCAATACACCCCGGAGAATTTCCGTCATTTTCGTGCCGGGGGTGATGCCCTGGATGACGAACAGATTCATGCCGACCGGCGGGGTGATCAGGGCCAGCTCCATGTTGATGACCATGATGACCGCAAACCAGATCGGATCGAAGCCGAGTTTCAGGATCAGCGGATACAGGATCGGCACGGTGATCAGGATGATAGATACCGTTTCCAGGATGCAGCCCAGGAACAGCAGCAGGATGTTGATGGCCAGGAATACGACCCAGCGATTGACATCCATGGCGGTGACCAGCTCCGTCAGCTGCTGGGGAATCTGCAGCACGGTCAGGATAAACCCGTAGAGCATCGCGCCGACGATGATGGCCAGGACCATCGCGTTGGTTTTGGCGGTATCGATGAGAATTTTTGGGAGATCCCGTAAAGTGAGGGTTTTATAAATAAAGAACGTGATGAACAGACTGTACACCGTGCCGATCGCCGCCGCCTCCGTCGGCGTGAAGACGCCGATGTAGATGCCGCCGATGATCAGAACGGGCAGGAACAGACCCCAGGAAGAATGTTTCAGCATTTGGAACCGTTCCTCCCAGGTCGCCGGCGGTTGGGCCGGCACCCGGTGGGCGCAAAAAACGATGACATACAGGATGAAGAATCCGGTCAGAATCAGACCGGGAATGATTCCGGCAATGAACAGGCCGCCGACGGATTCGCCGGTGATCGCGCCGAACAGGATCATCGGAATGCTGGGCGGGATCAGGATGCCGAGCGTGCCGCCGCCGGCGACCAGGCCCAGCACCAACTCTTTCGGATAGCCGCGCGAGATCATCTCCGGGATGGCCACCATGCCGATGGTGACGGCGGTCGCGACGCTGGAACCGGAGATGGCGGCGAAGGCGGCGCAGGCCATGATGGTGGCGACGCCGAGGCCAGCCGGCAGATGTCGCAGCCATTTGCTGGCGACATCGTACAGGTCGTTGCCGACCTTGCCGGTCAGCAAAATCTGGCTAAGCAGGATATAGAGCGGGATGGAAGAGAGCACGAAGTCATCCAGGGCTTTGTAGCCGATGATCGGGATCTGGGCGAGTGAACTGGGTCCCATGGCGGCGTAGAAGGCGGCCATGCCGGCGATGCCCAGACTGAACGCGACCGGCAGTCCGATCAGCAGGAGGAGTATGAGGCCGCCAACGAATGCTAAAATCATCAGTGGGCCTCCTTGGCGGTTTCAACCGCATCGGGGTCGAGCAAATTCGCGATAAATTGCAGCGACAGGATAAAAAAGCCGACAGGCATGGCCAGTTGGGGCAGATACAAGGGAACCCGCAGCGTGCTGGTCGAGAGCAGTCCCAACTCATAAGAATTCAGCGTCATTTCCGTGCTGGTGACCAGGAAGACTAGGCTGAACACGAGCCCGATTACGGAACACGCCGCCTTCAGCAGTCGGTTTACCTGCGGGGGGAGTTTGCTGGTCAACAGGTCGACGTTGATATGCTTGCCGGCGGCCAACGCCGGAGCGAAGCCGAGGAAGGCACTGATCAGCACCAGATAGACCGATATCTCGTTCACCCACTCGGTCGGCGAGTTGAACAGGAACCGGAGGACGACTTCATAACTGACGCTCAGGGCGACCGCGAGGATGCAAATCCCCGCGATCACTCCGCTGATCCGGCTGGCCGTTGCGGCCAGCCCCACAATGATTGATTTAATCGGAACCACCGCCTATTTGAGATTCTTGCAGAAGTCGACCAGCTGTTTGCCGGCTTCGCCGGTGCGCTTGATGAACAATGTCTGCACCGATTCGGTGGCTTTCTGCCACGCGGCGAGCTCGCCCGCCGGAATGACGTGGACCTGCATGCCCTTGTCTTTCAGGCCTTTCAACGCCTTGTCCTCTTCATTCTTCACTTCGGCGCGGATGGCGGTCTGCACTTCCTTGGCGGCTTCCTCAATGATCTTTTTCTGGTCGGCGGAAAGCTTGTTCCAGGCTTTCAGGTTGATGGTGGTCACAAATTCGGGGAAGGCGTGGTTGGTCATGGTCAGATACTTGGTGACTTCGTACATTTTGCGGTCAAACATCGCGGTGGTGCCAGAGGTCTGTCCGTCGATCGTGCCGCGCTGCAGGGCCATGTAGACTTCGCCGGCGCCCATGGAGACCGGGGCCGCGCCAAGGGCTTTGATGGTTTCGGACGGCAATTCGCCGTAGCCGCGCAATTTCAGTCCCTTGAAGTCTTCCGGCTTGGTCAGGGGCAGCTTGTTGTTGCCGAACTGCACGAAGCCATAGTCGACCCAGATCAGGGGTTTCACGCCTTTTTTCTGCATTTCGGCGGTCAGGATTTCGCCGACTTTGCCGTCCAGGGCTTTGGCGACTTTTTCATAGCTGGGGAACAGGAACGGGACGTCGAAGATTTCCATGACGGGAATGGCGGAAGCCCACATCGCGGTCGAGTTCATGCCCAGCTCGATGCCGCCGGCCATCAGGGCGTCGTTCATGCTTTTGTCGTTATAGAGCTGTCCGGAAGGATAGATTTGAACCGTGATGGCCCCTTTGGATTTTTCGCTGACTTTCTTCGCGAAGCTGTCCATGCCGCGGGCCATGTGGTTGGTGATCGGCAGGTTGTGAGCCAGCTTGAGCGTAACTTTGTCAGGTGCTTTCGCCGGAGCCTGGCTGCTGCCGCCGCAACCGACGGCAACAATGGCGAACAATACAAGAGAGAGTATGGCGATGAGCTGAAGAGTAGATGTGGATTTTTTCATGGTATAACCCCCTATTCTTTTTTACAGTACTTTCTTTCCAAAGCCGTATATTCAGGCAAACCCACCAAGTCATTGAATTGTTGAAAACTGTTCATTTTTTCAGCTACACCGGCTGTCGTACCGGAAATTTTCAGTTCGGAAAAGACGTCTTCCAAGGCTTTGAA
>CAZRQI010000159.1:0-4657 GCA_964602025.1 uncultured Veillonellaceae bacterium | reverse complement strand
GGGAAAACGGCGGAATCCGGCGCTATGTGCATATGGGCACCGGCAATTATAATGACGCAACTGCCCGTGTATACACCGACATGGGCCTCTTTACCGCCAATGATCAGTTTGGCGCCGATGCTTCCGGATTCTTCAATGTGCTCACCGGTTATTCCGATCCACCGGTCTGGAATAAGATTTCTGTTGCCCCACTGGGACTGCGGGACCGAATCGTTGAGCTGATCGACCAGGAAATCCGGTTTGCCCGGGAAGGCAAGCCGGCCCGGATCATTGCCAAGATGAATTCCCTCGTGGACAAGGATATTATTTCCCAATTGTATGAGGCTTCCGCCGCCGGCGTCAGGATCGACCTGATTGTTAGGGGAATCTGCGTTCTGCGACCAGGACTGCCGGATGTCAGCGCCAACATTGCGGTTCGCAGCATTGTCGGCCGGTTTCTGGAACACAGCCGCATCTTCTATTTTTTTGGCGGCGGCGAAGAAAAATGCTTTCTGTCGAGCGCGGACTGGATGCCGCGCAATCTGAACAGTCGCGTGGAGTTGTTTTTTCCGGTGGAAACCGAAGTGCACCGCAAGCGTATTCTGGGAATTTTGGAACTCCTCCTCGCCGACAATCAGAAAGCGCACGAAATGAGAGCGGATGGATCCTATCGACGCCGGAAACTCAATGGAAAACCCAAAATCAGCGCCCAGGATGAATTGGTCCGTCAAGCCCGCGACAATGCCGCCGACGCCACGCCTGCAGCCTGGCAGGTTGTGCCTCTCAACAAAATCCTGGAACAACGGTAAGGATGGTGAACCCTGATGGAACTTGTTTTTATCCGCCACGGCAAAGCCGAGCCGCGTTCGGATGCGAAACCGGATTTTGAACGGGAACTGACATCAATCGGCCGAAAAAAAGTGAAACAGGCGGCGCGCGGATTGGCGCACTGCCTGTATAACGGCCGCAATATCATGATTTGGTCCAGTCCGGTCAAAAGGGCCTTGCAAACCGCCGATCTGCTGCGCAGTGTATTCGGCAAAAAAAAACAAGGTTCAGGTCATGGATGCCATTGCCAACGGCGATTTTGCGGAATTACAGACAGAATGGAGCAAACTCCCCCAGCCGGATGTATTGATTATCGTCGGCCATGAGCCGTTACTCAGTGAGTGGACGGAAAAACTCAGCAACATGGCCCTGACCTTTCGCCCGGCCAGTGCCACGGCCATTCTGATCGAAGATCCCATGCAACCGAATGGATCACTTGCCTGGTTCATGCGATCCGGTGTCCTGGCGCGACTTTGTCCCCCGGTTTGTCCGCATCGCCGCCAACGTGTGCAAGCGTAGTTTGGCCGATTGGCGGAACGTCTCCACTGCTTTGGGAAGTTCGGCGTAATATCGCAAAAGGTCGCGTGTCCGCCAGCTGATAAAGAGTTCCTTTTCCAGCCGCAAAATGTCGTTTTCACTGCCTGCGTCGAATTGATCGAGCAGGCATTTTATTTGGGCGGCATCGTTGATTTTTCCCATTTGCCCCTGCAACTTTTTTAATGCGTCGCTGAATTCTACATCCCGATACCGGGGAAAGGCATTGAACGCCTCTTGAAGATAACGCAGCCTTTTGATACGGATACGAAATCGATGCAATACCTTGATGGGTTCCAGGCCGCGAAGCGACCGGATGTCTTCCCGCAGATCCTTCAGTGTCTGCAAAAAAGCCTTTTGGGCCAAACTATCCGCCCAATGCTCTTCCTGTTCAGTTTGCTGTTCTGCCATTTGATACAACCATCCCTGAAGTTCCAACAGGAGTTGTGTCAGACTGCTCTGGCGCAGCCGAAAAAAAACATCTTCCGCCAAAAAATCCCGACGTTCCCGAATGGGTTCCAGCCATTTTCCGGATGGTGAAATAACAGGCTGAAACTGGATCGTGAATTTTCTCCAGGCGCCGATCAGCACGTCAAGATCGCGTACTTGACCCAATAACATCCCCCACTGCCGTACACGATCCGAAAGTTGGCGAAATGATTCCTTCTCATGATCAAAACAGGGCTGAAAAAACTTCAGCAGGGATCGCAGACGTCGGCATTGTATCCGCAATTCCCGGATATTCTCGGGTGTGGGCGCCGCCGTGGAAAGGAAAGATTGGAGTGTGAACAGTTCCTTGATTTGGGTATTCAGCAGGATCAGCGGCGTTGGATCTCCTGCCTTCTCCGGCGGGGCTTGGGTAAATATTGCTTTAAATTCGGGATTGTTGGTTTGCAGCAATTCCAGGCCGCGGACAAACTTGCTCTTCACTTCCGGCAACAAGTGCCAACGCCCGGCGATCCGGGCCGCCAAATTCAACAGTTCGCTGGGAGAGCCTTCTTTGAGTTCCAACTCCAATTCGCTGATTGGAGTTCCGGTCTGTCCGCTCCAGATTGTTCCCTTATCCAACGCCAGCTCGACGGTGGCGCCGCCGGCAGTCAACAGTTGCGCCGTCGTTCGTGAGAACCGGGTGGAAAACAACAATTGCAGCTTTTCCGCACCGAGGATCAATGCCAGACGATCGCCCACATTGGTTCCAGCGAATGGGTTGGACGACGGCGCCGGCCCAGAAACCTTTTCGTTCCATTCTTCCCGTTCCGAAAGGCCACCGCTGGTTGACAAATCGCTTTTCACCGTGGCGACCCAGTCCTGCCCTTCATGGCGGATACGGTAGGCATAGCCGTTTTTTTGCAGCAAAAACTGCGGTGTATCGAAATACAACGCTTCAAATGTTCGGGGCACCGGATCGCCGCCCTGCATCATCGCACCTAATTCGGCATCCGCCAAAATCAAATCAAACAAGCGATTATCGCTGATTGCCAATTTTATTTCCAGTTCCGAGCCCTCGGGCATGCGTTCAACCTCCTGAAATCCGCAGGGGACCGATATCGGTCCCCTGTTCGTCTTTCACTCCACTCTTTCCGGCGCGCCCAAAGCGCAAGGTCAATAAAAACCTATGCGTCGGAACGTAGCTTGCCGCCTTTGCCCAGATGTGTGGGAGGCATTTCGCGAATGATGATGGTCACTGCATCGGCAGGACATTTGGCGGTTTCCTGGATCGCTTCGGTGACTTTGGCGACCATGGCGCGTTTTTGCTCCACTGTCCGGCCTTCCAGCAAATCAATCTGAACGATGGGCATGGGGATTCCTCCTTAAATGAAATGATTTCTTGGGTATTACTTAATTACTATTCTGCATTATTGCCCATATCCCTTCAACCGGCGAACAGAACACCAAAAAAACTGTTGAACCGTTGTTGGAGAAGCGGCATAATTTCCGATGCCAGTTCCGGGGTGTTCATTACCATGATGCCGGCTTGCCGGGCTTCTTCCAGAACATGAAGGTCATCGGCCAGGTTGGCCATTTTCATTTCCGGCAGCCCGTGTTGCCGATACCCGAGAAACTGTCCCGGACCGCGCAGCAATAAATCTTTCTCGGCGACAATGAACCCATCGCCGGTTTCCGCCAGTACCTTCAAGCGTTCCGGCGCGGCCGTGGTTTCATCGTCATGCAAAAGCACGCAATAGGATCGGTCGGCGCCCCGGCCTACCCGACCGCGTAGCTGGTGCAACTGCGCCAGCCCAAATCGTTCCGCGTTTTCAATGATCATCATTGTGGCTTTCGGGACATTGATCCCGACCTCTATCACCGTAGTGGCAATCAGTACCGAAATTCGTCCCTCGGCAAAATCCAGCATTACTGTTTCTTTATCCGTCGCGTTCATCCTGCCGTGCAAAAGGCCACAGCGGATGCCATGCAACAGCGAGGAGGTCAATTCGCGGAAAACTTCCGTCGCCGACTGGGCGGACAATTTATCGGATTCTTCCACCAGCGGACAGACGACGTATCCCTGCCTGCCTGCCGCGACTTCCGTCAACAGAAAGCGATATACTTTTTCCCGCGCGGCCTGACCAGACCGAATCACCGTAACAATCGGCTGACGTCCTGGCGGAAGATGACGGATGACGGAAACATCCATGTCGCCGTAAAGAGTCAGCGCCATGGTTCGGGGAATCGGCGTAGCCGACATCACCAGGGTGTGGGGAACCGGGCCTTTTTCCTGCAACGCAGCCCGTTGCCCCACGCCGAAGCGGTGCTGTTCATCGGTGACGACCAAGCCCAGATTCTTGAAATTAACGTCAGGCTGCAGTAAAGCATGTGTGCCGATCAATAGATGAATTTCTCCGCTCTGTAAGGCATTGAGCAGCTGTTGACGGTTGCTTCCTTTGATCCGCCCGGTTAACAACGCGGTTTGCAGGCCGAGCTGTTTATACAGGGGAGCGCAAGTTCGATAATGTTGTTCCGCTAAAATTTCGGTCGGCGCCATTAAGGCTCCCTGTAACCCATTTTCGATCGTTTTGGCCAGAGCCAGCAAGGCAACAGCGGTTTTGCCGGATCCAACATCTCCTTGCAACAGTCGAAGCATGGGACGCGTTGATTCCATATCCCGCGCAATATCCAGATACGTCGCCTGCTGGTCTGACGTAAGCTGGAACGGCAGAAGCGACTGCAAAATTCTTACGATCTCGCCATCGGGAACGTGGGGTTTGCTGCGCCGGTCTTCCAACCGCTGTCGACGCAAAAAAGCCAACGCGCATTGAAGGAAAAATAATTCTTCGAAGACAATCCGGCGTTTGGCCTGCTGCATCAAGTTCCA